>JBBRDD010000067.1:0-22426 GCA_038204235.1 Desulfobulbales bacterium | reverse complement strand
TATCAAGTTCAATTTTGTGAAAACGTTGCACATCTTTGATATTTCGTAACCAATTGTCTATCAATCCATGTTCTTTATCTTCCATAGCTGCTTTAATACCACCGCAATCATAATGACCACAAACGATAATATGTTTGATATTTAAGACTTCCACCGCGTACTGAATAACCGAAAGACAATTTAAATCTGTATGAGCGACAATATTCGCTATATTGCGGTGAACGAACACTTGCCCCGGAAGCATACCGGTAATTTGATTCGCGGGAACACGACTATCTGCGCAACCAATCCAAAGATATTCGGGATTCTGCTGTTTTGAGAGTTTTTTAAAAAAATCAGGATTAGATAATTTTACTTTTTCTGCCCATTGTTTGTTTTGGATAAATATTTCTTTTAATACTCGCATTTTATAAGGTTCGTTAATTCTCTAGTTTTAAATATAATGATTAAGCTGAGGCGCGCGGTATTTGCGCATCGATTCTCCAGCGATTTGTGTGCGCCCGGCATGGGCGTGAACTAATGGGGTTGAAGTCCCCTGTGGGTGATCCTGTGTTAAGTCAGCCGATTAACACGAAATACTAACCAATGGCAAGAGCGTTATCGCGAGGTGACGTTTGGAGGAGGCCGGATGGGAGGTAAACAACTGCAAGGAGACTCCGAAGAACTGTGGGCCGACGAACAGAAACGTCATATAAGGCCGATTCTCTGAGTAAGACAGCATATGAATACCAGCTTCCAGGGTGCAACATGTTTACGCCCTTGGATCAGGAGATAGGGTAAATGACACGGTCGCTCAGCGGAAGATCACGACCTTACCCGGGGCGACTTGCAAACAAGCGCAATCTGGGCTCAAATTAATTGCCAATACAAACGAAATCAGACTCACGATAATTACCAATGGGCTTGCAAACAAGGACCTCGGTTCACATTATGTGAGAATGACCAATAGGTGCAGCGGCCCGCAATAATGGAGCCATTATCTCGGTTGATAATCTGTGCGTATACGTAAAAAACCTGTTTTTTTTTTATATTAGCCAACTATTTGCCTATTGTTGTCGTTTTTGAACACCCATAAACTAAGTGTTACCATTAACGACCTACCTCAAACAATATCGAGAGATGATTTCAGGTTCGTTTTGGAACGGATTTTGGGATATTACGTGTGGTTCGAATTTTTTCATGCTCCAATTGCCCAAGTGTCACGCTAAGGCTCTCGTTATTTGCATGTGCCAGTTTATACCAGTTGCGGATTTCTTTCTGTAAAACTTCTTCACCAACTCCTTTGTCGATACTGTCTGCAGAAACAGAATGATCTAATCTGCCTGAATTGATAAAGGTCCATTGATCGTTTTGTCGGGAAACGATGCCAGTGTGTCCTCTTTTATTAGTAGAAAACGAGAGAATCTGGCCGTTATCAAGGAGGGGCTCAATTGCGCTGATAAGGGATGCAGCCTCATCTTCCCAGTTGCCTTGTCCTGAATAATTTTTTGATAAAACAAGAGTTCCTGCAGCTTTTACAATGCCTTCGCCGTTAAGATAGGCATTGGACGCCATTCCACGATCAGTGGCCATTTTAGTCAGTTGTGTATAGAGGCCACCTTTTCCAGAATAAGGAATGTTCATCTGGCCTAAGCCTTTGACTATCAGCTCGTAGCAGTTCATTTTCTCGTAAGAAGTACCAAGGTATTGCAGGACTGCTTCGCTCAGGTCAGCTGCAGGAGCGGTGTGCTTCGGTGCTGCCGAAGTGGCGAGCGCAACAGGTTCTGCGGGGACGTTCTGCGTAGAACGGTCTACTGCCACTCTTGTCCCGCTAGTACTCCAGGTGATTTCCTTAGTGTCGTTATTGAAATAAATCTCTGTCCCTGGTGGAATAGCATGAAACGGTTTACCTTCATTGACCTTATTGGCGATGAGGCTCCAGGTTTTTTCGCGAAGTTGCGGATTGCTTTGAAGAAGGTGGGATATGGTAGGAACAGATTCAGTGATTTTTCCGAGAGAAAAGTTAGCTGTTCCTGAGGGCTCCTTTTGAGTGGGTTCCTTTTGAGTGGCCTCCATCGATTGATACAGCCGATAAGGTGAGCGATCAGGTTGTGGGGAGGGTGGGTGCAGTCTTAATGAATTATTTTTTTCATCCGACCAGGTAAGTTCACCATTTGTGGCATTATAGTATATGCGGGTACCTGTTTTGATATTGGTGAAATCCCGATTCTTATTTTGTGCAGCTCCGAGAATGTCCCATGTAGATGCACGAAGGTCATTGTGTTGTATCAGCAGTTCTGAAACTGTTGGCTTTTGTGCCGTGATTTCGCCCACCAAAATGGAGTCGCCGGCGTTGGAGTTATTGATCTGCTGGGATTTGCCCTCTTTAGTGTATTTTGTAATCAGATCACTAAAAGAAACGGACGATTTCTTTTTGGAAAAGGAATGAATCGAATTTTTTTTTGGCTGGCTGGAGGGAGGGTTTATTATTGTATCCATAAGCTCAAGTGGGAAAAGGAAAGATATAAAGCCATTTGGTTTAGTAAAGCAATAATTGGACCAACCGAAATTTTGGTACTGTTTTATTATCGGTAGAAAGACATTTTTTCTTTACCTGGCCGAATTTGAGCCTTTTCTGAGAAGAGTTTTGTGATCTTGAGTAAGAAATGGAATTCTTGTTTTGACGGAATATTGACACGCGGATAGTCAAGAATATGAAGTTGTTTTTGAACAGAAAAGGGTCGAAAGAAGCTGCCGACTCAGATCTCAAAAGTCAAGGCAGCTCTATTGGATTTTGCCAGTGATCAGAGTCCAAAGCTCTCCTGCAAATCTGACTCTGCTCTTAGAACCACCAGATATCGCGTTTTGGGGGGTTCCCGGAAGTTTCGAAAGAATCACTTGACTCAAGCAATACTACCTTCAGATCATCTTCGCTGAAATCAAACCCATCTTCAACAGCGGCGGCGACAAATTTAGGCATGGCTCCGATTTTGTCGTATTTAAGGCGCAGCACTTTGTCTTCTCCACCAGCAATCAAAAATCTTTCTACCTCTTTCTTGGACATGAGTATCTCCTTCATAGTCTATTAAATTAACTGCGTTTTCAAGTTTTCAAAACCTTCTGTTCGAGTACGATTGGAAGGAGAATTAGCATGAAGTATGCCACACTGCCGCATTACCATATGTACTTGAATTTCATAAGAAAAAAATGAGTAGCTGAAAGCATGAAAAGGAAAACCTACATATTTGCAGAAAAAGAGATACAAAATTGTACGTAAACAACCAAAAATGACAACATTAGAAAATGGGACTAAATTTGTTTAAGGAAATTCATATAGCTGGATTGGATCTTGACCACGAGCAGAATCCAGACCTCTCCTGTCAACATGGAAAGACTGATTGGAAACCAAGTGGACCATTGAAGAATTCCGACAATGTCTTGAGAAATAATGCTATCATTCTATGCAACACGCCAGGATGAGTGTTATACAGAAACGAATACCCACTTTTTAGGAGCTTTAGCCCTACAACGCAACATATAAAAATATAATTCTTGAAACTGACCGACTTGTCTGCTATTTTTTGTTAAAAACAGCAGAGAGGAGGTAGCCTATGTTGCCGGAGATTCGCCAAACTGATTACTTGTATGAAGTACCAAAGTTTGAGCTTGATCGGAACGATATCATCGGTTTTGCCGAAGAACTGAAAGGATTTCACGAGAACTTTGCAGATTGTTTTCATCGTAGCGAATCTCGAGAAAATTTTTTTCGATACATGTCCGGTCAGTTCAGCCAATTAGAACGTAAGTCTATTGAGCCAATTGCCATTGCTATGGAGGGCGGAAAAATCAGGGCGATGCAGCGTTTTGTATCCGACGCATCTTGGGATGATGATAAGATTGAGCACAAGTATCGTAGTTTGGTTAATGAAGATCTTGGTCATCCTGATGGTGCAATTATCTTCGATGAAAGCGGTTTCGTCAAAAAAGGTGACGATTCTATCGGTGTAGCCAGACAATATTGTGGCACGGTTGGGAAAGTGGACAACTGCCAGGTCGGCGTTTTTGCAGCATACACGAGTGTTTACGGTTATGCTCTTATTGATAAACGGCTCTATATCCCGGAACAGTGGTTTACTGAGGAATATAGTGAAAGACGCAAGAAATGCAAACTCCCCTTGGAGGTTGAATTTAAAACAAAACCCCAACTTGCCGTTGACATGCTCCAGGATATCGCAAAGCAGGAACAAATTCCCTTCCGGTATGTGCTTGCTGATTCAGTATACGTAAACAGTCCCGATTTCGTCGAAGCAGTTGAGGCCCTGATAAGAGTAACGTACCTCTTGCAGATACCGGAAGACACGCTCTGTTGGGTCAAGAATCCATGCACCATCACAAAGACATATAAATATAACGGACAAGTGCGGACAAAGAAAATTCTCTCCGGCCAAACCAAGGATCCCATTTCAGTCAAGACCTTTGCCGCTGGAATAAACAACTTCTTTTGGTATCGCCGAAAAGTCTCCGAAGGAACCAAAGGGCCAATAGAGTATGAGTTCACCAAAAGGAGGATAGTACTCTCTCAGAAGGGACTTCCCAAGAAGACCGTCTGGTTGCTTATTCGTAGAACCTTGGGCAGGGAACCGCAATATTCTTATTTCATTTCCAATGCGCCAGTCAGTGTCAGATTGCCAACTTTGGTTTGGTTGAGCGGGCTCCGTTGGTCAGTGGAACAATGCTTTGAAGAGACAAAGACCGAGCTGGGAATGGATCAATATGAGGTGCGAAAATTTCCAGGCTGGCATCACCATATTTTGACCTGTATGCTAGGACATTACTTTCTCTGGCACCTCAAGATCAGGTTGGGGAAAAAAAGCACCAGTTATTACGCCGTCGCAGCTTAGGTTGCTATTAAAAACCGTGCTACCGCTGAGAGAGTTTAATATAGAAATGGCTATTGAACTGGTGGGGTGGATTCAGCGTCGAAATCACCGCTCCTACCTGTCGCACAGAAAGAAAAGATTGGCTGCAGGTGATTTAACGCATGTGTCGTTGTAGGGTTAGATGACAAAGAGGAACCAGTGCTTGATTGTTGCGGTTGTTGTGGGAACAATCTTTTTTTCAATTCATGCGTCATACGGTGCTAGTTTCAATTGTGCTAAGGCGATGACCTGGATTGAAAAGGCTATTTGCTCTGACTCGCAATTGTCTGCGTTAGACGAGTCACTAATGACTTCATACAAAAAAGCTTTGTCGAATGCATCTAATGAAAATTCGATCAAAATGGGTCAGAGAGAGTGGTTAAAATCTGTTCGTAACACATGTAAAGACGTCGACTGTTTGAAACAAACGTATACATCCCGTATTACCAAGCTTAATGAATTACTGGCAATCACTCCAAAATATCTCTCACTTTCAGGAGAATATGAAAGATACTACCAGGGTAAGCCCGACGACTCATCGACTATAACTGTACGAGAATTGGCAGATAGTCAGATTCATCTGGAAGGTAATGCTGTATGGGTTGGTAACGCGGAAACAGGCAACGTTACCAGTGGAATACTGGAGGGTTCGTTTCGACTCGACGGCAACAAGGTTCATTACACAGACGGTGAAGAAGACGGTTGCAGGTTAACCATCACCTTCTCTCAGAATGCTTTAACTGTTGACGGCGATAACCTGCGTTGCGGCGGACTCAATGTTGATTTCAATGGACAATACCGTAAGGTCGGAAAGGCTCATTGAGTCAGACCCAATCCACACTGCTAACGTGGCCACCGGAGCTCGCTTATAATGCGGTTTTGTATTCATCATTCCGGGCCACCCATGCCCGGTTAGCTCAAGGTCAGCACAACATTATCTCATGAAGGAACAAACATGATTTTAGATATAATTGAGAATGCACACCGTTACCTGGTCATGAACGATGGGTTTCCAGAGGCGTTTGCGTTTCTTTTACGCCCTGAACTAAAGGAACTGGCGGTGGGGAAATATGAAATAGATGGTGAACGCGTTTATGCAATGGTGTCTAAGGACATGGGTCTTGAGAAAGAGGATGCTCTACTCGAGACGCATGAGAAATACATTGATATCCAATTGATTTTGGCAGGTACCGATGACATAGGATGGAAGCCCAAGGCATTATGCAAACACCCATCCGGGGAATACGATCAGACATCTGACCTGCAGTTCTTCACGGACAAACCAAATACCTGGCTCTCAATCGAAAGTGGGGAGTTTGCCATCTTCTTTCCAGAAGATGCACACATGCCACTGATCTCGTCAGGTCAGATCCACAAAGTCGTTGTAAAGATCGTGGCGGTACAAGAAGAACAAACCAGTCAATAACGTTAATGCCACCATCTCGATGATCTAAATTATTTGTATTATGCCAGCCGGATACAGCTGCTCTCTCTCCGCCTGCTTTTGCAGGCTCACATCACTTCCCTTCGATCTCCCATTGGTGTTTTCTCCTATCCGCCCATCCTGGTCTGGACATAAGCTCAAATGGTTGAAAGCTTGCAACCAAAACACCTCGGTTTGCTCTGTTGACAACGGTCGAATGAACAGCTCTCCCTGGACTTCCTGACATTTTTTCCACGCAGTAATTCAACGTGTCCCTTTGTTTCAACACCTTCAGCGACTACCTTTAAGTGCATACCTTCTGCCATAAAAATGATGCTAGAAACGATGGACAGGGCCCGATGATACTGACAAGAAAATGCAGGGGAGCTGTTGCGCAAAACCGAGGGTGCCATATATTTCTTGTTATTACGGGCGTCCATTGGCACACGTATTAACCAGTACAGCGCGATACAATAACAGATCACCAAACTCACATTCAGCTCCACTGGAGGGAATTATGACAGGTTTTGCAGACATTCTTGGATCACTGGTACAAGGAGCCTTCTCTCAGTCAAGCACCAAACGTCTGACCAATGCCTTTGGTGCTGGCGGTGGCGGTTCTTTAGATGAGATTGTCGGTGGACTGGGTAAGATGTTACGTGGCGGTAAGCAGACTTCTTCTGGTGGTCTCGGAGGAGTGCTTGGAGACTTGCTCGGAAGCATTGGCAATAACAAGGCGACTATCGGAGGCCTGGGCGCTCTGGGCGGTGCTTTGCTTGGAGGTGGTGGTCGATCAGCGAAGGGTGCTGTTGGAGGAGGAACATTGGCCATACTCGCATCGCTGGCATATTCTGCACTGCAAAAATCTGGTCAGGCACCGGCCCAACCGCCTAGTGCCTTATATCAACCTGAAACCAAAGAGCAGGCAAGAGCACTGGAACAGGATGCCCATATTCTCGTAAAAGCAATGATCAATGCTGCAAAGGCCGATGGCGCCATTGATCAGGCAGAATTGCAGAATATTATTGGTAAACTTGAAGAGGACGGCTTGACTGCGGACGAAAAGGACTTTTTTATAACTGAGTCTTCCCGCCCTCTCGATCTTGAAGGAGTGATAGAATCAGCGGCAGGAAGAGCCAATATGGCTGCGCAAATATATGCGGCATCCCTTCTTGCTATCGAAGTCGACACCGCACAGGAGCAAGAATATCTGCGAAAACTTGCCAACGGCCTCAATTTGAGTGCACAAACCGTCGACTACATTGAGAGCAGCCTTGCCAAGTGACTTTATCCTCAAAAGGACAATTTCACGCAGAGTCATGGATTTTGGTTGGCGGTGCAGGCCCTCAGGGCCTTTCGAGAGGCACGGTCGACTAATGAAAAAATCTTTTCTATATGGCTCTTTCTGTTGGCAGGGGCATGGCCTCTTATTTGAGTAAACGTAATTTGTAAAGTATCAGTGAGTTGGAAAAATTGCCGATAGAGTGCATGATTCTTCAACCTTCTTCCGTTCCTTGCATAATAATCATGCTCCTCTAGTTCTTTTCGCCGACCATTCAGTCCTACGATATTTTGTGAATCTGTATACGAAATCACTTCAGGGGCAGATATTTCTGACAATGCCCATAACAGTGTCTGCAGTTCGATCTTTGCAGAAGATGTGTCGTCAAATCGTTTGAGTCTTATGTGACCATTCAACGACAACTGGTCTTCCGGAAAGGCCAGATAGGCGCCAAAGCCAATCCTTAGCTTGGTATTCACACTTCCATCTGTAAAAAGTATTAATTTCATATTTCCCAAAATTTTCAAAAAGATATTAGCCAAATCGTTACATTAAGGTGCCAACATGCGTACCCCATAAACGGGTGTTCCAGATGCAGGGCGTCGATGCGGCAGATACGTTCTAGATCTGCTGCCTGGATTGGTTTGGGTTGGCAATAAAAACTGCCCCGATTGATGCCCGGAAAATCAGCTGCACGTGTTGTCTTGTCATTTTTGCCATTTTCTGCTCCTTTTTGTAACCTTTGTTACCATTATTGGCAGCAGATTTATCACCTGGAGGTTTGTCAATTTTTCGGCACCGGTTCTTTTGTAAGTTGTAACGCCTTACAAAACGTTTTAACATCTTGTTGCATCTTAAATCTTCACAGGATGGACCATGAAACTAAAAATACCAAAGATCTTGACCCGTAAATTTCTGGTAATCTCGGTGGCTGCCCTGCTGCTGTACACCCTTACCGGTTTCGTCGCTCTGCCAGCGCTGGTTCGCTGGTATGTACCCAGATTCGCACAGCAGGACCTGCATTGCCAGGCCGTCCTTCAGAAAGTCCGCATCAACCCCTTTCTTTTGACTTTTGAAATCAATGGATTCAGCCTGAAGCAGACAGATGGATCACCGCTTATTTCCTTTGCAAGGTTTTTTGTCGACATGGAGACGAGCAGCCTTTTTCGTTGGGCTGTCGTGCTGCGGGAACTCGCTCTCGACAAGCCGGAGATCCACCTGGCCATTGAGTCCGACGGCACGATCAATTTCGAAAAGCTGGCCCCCGCATCATCGACTCCGCCGGAGCCAGCAAAGCCTGACGCCAAACTCTTGCGGTTTTTCCTGCAGGGAGTAACCATAAACGAGGGGCGGATTGTCGCAGTCGACAGGCGCCAGAGCACACCGGCGCAACTCAGTCTAGAGAAGCTCAACCTGCATTTAAAGGATCTCTCTTCGCTTAAAGACCATAACGGCTCCTATACCATTTCCGCTACCACGGAAGAAGGCGAGTCCCTGCAGTGGGAAGGCGAGGTGACTCTTGCCCCCTTGCGCTCAGAGGGCAGATTGAGCCTTAAAGGCATCCAGGCAGCCAGTCTGTGGAAGTTTGTTAAGGACAATACCAACCTGAAACAACCGACGGGTCAGATTTCCATCACCACCGGATATCACCTGGATGGCGCAGCCAGTCCCATACAGATGACGCTCGATGGGCTTCAGATCTCCCTGTCGGAGCTGTCTCTGCAGCTGCTTCAAGCAGACAAAGCCTTCCTGCAGTTGAAAAAAGTTGTTTTGGATGCACCTCATTTCGACCTGACGACCAGGCAATTGCAGATAGGGAAGCTGCAGATTGAAGAGGGAGCTGTCGATGTTCGAATCAATGAGACCGGAGGCCTTAATCTGCAACGGATAGTCCGTGCCCCAAAACCGGTAAAGAACCGCAGGCAGGAGCCTTCTTCCCCTGCTGCGCCACCTGCAAAATCCGTTGCCGGTGCTGTGCAGAAAACGCCCCCTCCTCCCCCACCTAAGGTTGCTGCTCCTCCTGTCCCTGCTGCAGCAGATCCTCCTTTCAGGATGAACGTTGACGCCATCGAGGTCAAAGGCGTCTCCCTTGCCCTGGAAGATAAGAGCCGCAAGACCCCGATCAAGGCAGGAATTAAGGGTATTGACCTCAGTTTCAAAGCGAAAGTGGAAGCGGGTGCGCAGGGGACCCAGGTGAGTCTGCAAGAAATATCCAGTGAGCTGAAAGCGGTCAATATCCGGTCTGCTCTGGCTCCGGAGCCGTTGTTTGTCACGGACAAGCTGACGGTTGAAGGTGGAGAGTGTGATCTGGACGCTCGTGTGCTCAAGGTTTCCCGGATTGCCCTGCACACCGGCCGCCTTGATGCCGGCCGGGATGCCGGTGGAACGCTGAACTGGCTGCAGGCCCTGGAGAAAAAAGGGGCAGCCGAAAAAGCTCCGGGGGCAAAACCTGCATCCGCTGCCGGCCCCGCCTGGAAATTCCTGGTCAAGTCCTTCGAGCTGAACGGCTTCAGCTCACGGTTCTCAGACCTGACAACCCATTCAGACAAACCGGTGCTCAGCCTGCAGGGATTAAAGGCCAGCCTGACTAATATTGACGGCAAATCCCCCATGGCTTTCACGCTCGGTTTTCAGGTGGAACAGGGGGGAACCGCGACAGTGAACGGCACAGTGAATCCTTCCATCCCGTCGGTAGAGGCGGAAATAAACGTAGCCGGTCTGGTGCTTACATCCCTGCAACCCTATATCGAACCCTATGTCACCCTGACCATAGAGTCGGCAGCAGTTTCAACGCACGGCAAAATGCAGTATGGGGTGCCGGGAGCAGCATCCAACATGGCCTATGACGGTGACTTCAACCTGAATGATCTGAGCCTTACCAACCCTGGTGTTAAACAACCCTACCTGAGCTGGGACGCCGTGCAGATTCCCAAGGCCAAGCTGACCCTGCAACCCAACGAACTTGAGGTGCAGGACATCAAGATAGTAAAACCGGTCGGGGAGTTGATTATCGGGGAAGACAAAACCTTGAATCTGACCAAGATTTTGAAAAAACAACAGGCCGGCACAACTCCTCCGTCACCAGCCAAACCGGAGCCCAAAAATGATCAGGACTCCTTCCCGTATAAAATTTCCCGGGTGCAGGTGGAAAAAGGCAACATGATCTTTGCCGACCTGAGCCTGCGTCCTCAGTTCAAGACCCGTATCCATGACCTCAAGGGAACAATAACGGGCCTCTCCTCGGCCAAGAACGCCCAGGCCAGGATCAAGATGGACGGACGGGTGGACAGATACGGGATGGCCCAAATAAACGGGGTTATTCGGCCCAACGATTTTGGCCGTTCATCCGACGTTGAGATGGTCTTTCATAACGTGGAAATGAAAAATCTCTCGCCCTATTCCGGGAAATTTGCTGGCCGCCTGATCAAGTCCGGCAAGGTCTCTGCCGACTTTAAGTATCTGATTCATGATTATAAAATGATAGGTGATAATAAAATACTCATTGATAACCTGGTACTTGGAGAACAGGTCGACGACCCTGGCGCGGTCAACCTGCCCCTGGATCTGGCCATTGCACTTTTGCAGGACGCCAAGGGACGCATAGATATCGGCCTTCCCGTAACCGGAGATCTGCAAGACCCCAAGTTCAGTATCGGACCCCTTATCTGGAAGGCTTTTACGAACCTGATCACCAAGGCGGTGACAGCCCCGTTTCGGGCACTCGGAAGTCTGTTCGGGGGGGAGCAAATAAATTTCGATGCGGTGGCATTTGACCCCGGGAGCGCCGACCTCCTGCCTCCGGAAAAGGAGAAACTCCTGAAACTTGCCGATGCCTTGAAAAGTCGGCCCCAGCTCAAGCTGGTTATCCAGGGACGCTACAGCCCTGATGCCGACGGCAGGGAATTGAAGGAACTGAGTATTCGCAGGATGGTCGCCGCCAGGCAGGGAGACAAACTTGGCTCCGATGAAGATCCCGGCTCGCTCGATTTCACCGACTCCAAGACGCAGAATATTCTGGACGACCTGTACCTGGAGCGTTTCGGGAAGGCGTCTCTGGAGGAACTGGAAAAAGGCATCGCAACGGGCTCGGTGAAACCACGTATGCCCACAACGAATCAGCAGATAAAAGGAAACCAGAAGGGGGTTTTCACAAAGATGGTTGACAATCTCGGGCTGTATAAGATCATCCCGGGCGGAAAGAGCTCCGAGCAGGCCTCCCTCTGGGCGGGAGAGCTCTCTATCCGGCTTGCTGAAAGCGAAAAGATTGCGGACCAGACCTTCCTCCAGCTAGCCGGAAAACGCACCCAGGCTATTGCCGGGGAACTTGAAGGCAAAGCGAAAATATCGAAAGAACGCATAGGCATCAAAGACCCGGAACCGCTTTCCGACAATAAGCCCCCATCTGCCAAACTCTCACTGGATGCCCTTTAGAACAATCAGGTGGGGGGCCGAATAATTCTGCTGATCGGGCTGAGCAAATCTGCCTTCCAGACACAGAAGGCTGCTTGGCACTATTCGAATTCTTTAGGAAACCGTGGCCTGTCCCCGGTTTATACTTTTAAATAACAATATTATTCAGACTTGGAGATTAAATTATGCTGAAACTTGGAGAAAAAGGGGCTATCCCGCAGATCGAGAAAGACAGCTATGCAATTGCACCGCATATACCTTGTGGTTTCGTCACTCCGGAATTGCTCAGAAAGATCGCCGATGTTTCTGAAAAATTCAATGCAAAATCCATTAAAATCACGGGTGCCGCACGTATCGCTATTATTGGTCTGAAAGAAGAAGATATTGATACGGCGTGGGAAGAACTTGGCTTGGCAAAAGGTGCGGCGGTGGGATTATGTGTGCGAAGTATTCGAACCTGTCCGGGAACAACTTTCTGTAAGCTCGGAAAACAGGATGCGGTTGGAATCGGCATGAAAATAGATCAAAAATATCATGCCTTGCAGCTGCCTGGAAAATTCAAGATGGCTGTCTCTGGCTGCAAGCTGAGCTGTGCGGAATCATGGGTGAGAGATATTGGCTTGATTGGCGATAGAGACGGCTGGATTGTGACAATCGGCGGTAATGTAGGCTCTCAGCCCCGTATTGGAAAGGAATTAATCAGTGGCCTGGATGATGAAGCCGCTCTCAAGGCCGTTGAGATTGTTGTGAATTATTATAAGGATAATGCAAAGGGCGGAGAACGCCTTGGAAAAATGATTGAAAGAGTTGGTTTAGAGCCTTTTGAAGTGGCCGTTAAAAAGGACCTTTAATTTATTTCGAGTTCTTTTTTTTTCAAGAAGGCAAACTCGCCGAAAACGCAGTTGTCCGGAATTGCCGGACAACTGCGGATGACGGCACACGTTATCAGTCAATTTTCTCTCCCCTTGATGATATACTCTCAGTTGACCATCGCGCCTCTTCAAAGCGCGGCACCCAGTTCCGAATCCGGGCGACATCTGTATTCAAAACCATCTTGTCAAAAGGCCCTGCCCTTCGACATCTTCTCTTAGGCCCACGCCGGCCAGTACGCGCAGATCCTTCACGAAAGCATGTTTGCTTGTTATGTGGACATTTAGATTTGCAGTCTGGGTTCTTGTATGAGACAATCAAGAGTCACTGGAAATAAAACCGTCATGCTGGATAAACCGAGGACCTCATGAAATCAATCAATACATTATTTTTTTTTCTGCTCATCCTGATAGGCACGCAAGCGTTGGCGTCAAATATTGGGAGCATCAAAAATGTCGAGGGACAGGCCTGGATATCACGGAGTGAAACGCAGCTTCCTGCTCAGCCAGGTGCTCGTCTTTTGGTCGATGATGTCTTAAAGACCGGCGACGATGGCGCCGTGGGCATTATCCTGCAGGACGATACTATCATCTCCATGGGGCCACTCAGTGAAATGGTTCTGGCTGATTTTCTCTTTCAACCAGAGGTCAGCCAATTCGCCATGTTTATTAAGTTTTTCAAGGGTACCTTTTCTTATCTCTCCGGCAGCATCGGCAAGCTTGCCCCGGAAACAGTCAGGATAGAAACACCAGTGGGTATGGTTGCAGTTCGCGGTACCCATTTTTTTGTAAAGATTGGAGATTAACAAGTGAGAAATTCCAGGCTGCACCTTTTATCTATCATGTTGTTTTGCCTGCTTGCGTCAGGATGCAGTGCGCAGAGAAGCACTTTTGTCCTGTTACCCGACCCCGGAGGCAAGGTGGGAGCCATCAGTGTTACCAATAGCCAGGGAACCCAGACTCTCAACCAGGCAAGACAAACCATGATCGTGAACAGTAAGACAGACGCTCCGGGTAAAACAGAGACCATGGACGAGAAAAAGATACGCTCCCTTTTTGAAAAAGTCATAGCTATTGAACCCCCCGAACCGACCAAATTCATTCTCTCTTTTAAATTCGACTCCATCAAATTACGCAAAGACTCCGAAAAACTGCTCGACAAGGCGGTGGAAACCGCTCGTAGCGGTAAATCCCTGGATATCAGAGTGAGCGGCCATACCGATCGTTCAGGGAATACACAATACAACTATGCACTGTCATTGCGCAGAGCACAGTACATTCAGGAGTCATTAGAAAAACGCGGGATCGACCCAGACATCATCACTACCACTTCTCATGGCGAAGGTGATCCTCTGGTGCCAACAGCCAACGATGTATATGAACCGCGCAACCGCCGGGTCGAGGTCACCATCCGATAGACCTGCATGCGTTTCCCTTCTTCCAGTAAGCGTTCCTCTGGCAATTCGAGAAAAACGGTCCTGATTGCAGGAGTGGTTATGGCCATTCTTGCATCAATGGTGGTTGTGCTCGATATGGAACCCCTGAGCCAGCTTGATCGAATCACCTACGATTTCATGCTGCGTAAACTCGGCGAAAAGCCCAGCAATCCAAAAGTAATGGTGGTGGATGTGGACGAGGCGAGCCTTGCTCGTTACGGACAATGGCCGTGGTCAAGAGATCTTGTCGCGCAATTGCTGGATGTCATCCGGAACGGAAAACCTGACTTCGTCGGTATTGACATCCTCTTTGCTGAACCGGACCGTACCTCACTGCGAGTATTGCGGGAGGAACTTCAAACTGGCTTCGGTGTCCAGCTCGACCTCACAAAGTTACCCCCGGAAACGATAGATCACGACTGGAGTCTGGCCCGCACTCTGAGCAGCGGCCCTTTTTCTCTCGGGGTAATGTTTCGCTTCGGGCCTGGAGCCGTGAAGGATGTACAACTGCCATATCCGAGCATCCGAACGATACAGGTTACTCGTAACGGCGGCGGGGTCACACCCTTTCCTGTCGCCGACGGCCTGGTAACCGTTCTCCCCCAGCTAATAGACGCAGCGAATGGATTGGGATTTGTCAACGTCCAGCCAGATCAGGACGGCGTCATCAGACGTGCCCCCTTGCTTATCCGATATAACGATGTCCTCTATCCGTCCCTTGCTATGTTAGCCAGCATGAAATCGATGAAGAGTGAGGCAGTTACTGTGGAGACCGGCCCAGAGGGTATACTCTCCCTGCAGGTTGGAAAAACAGCTATACCTGTAGACAGGCAAGGGAATATAGTCGTTCGATATCGCGGACCTTCACGTACCTATGCAACCATTTCGGCAGAGGCGGTACTGGACGGCAAGGTCTCTCCAGAGAGATTCAATGGAAAGGTTGTATTCCTTGGCGCTTCCGCCGAAGGGTTAATGGATAATTATTCGACCCCTTTCGACCGGCGTTTTCCCGGAGTCGAGCTGCATGCTTCGATGGCTGGAGCCATTTTAGATCAGGACTTCATTGCCATGCCAGCCTGGGCCGATGGTGCGAAGGGAGTCGGTATATTTATTGCCATTCTGGCGGCATTGGCGGCATTATTTCGCTTTTCCACCCTCACCATAGGGGGAATATTTTTCGGATTTTTTCTCGTCATCCCTTTAGGTTCGGCGATCGCCTTCGATTCTTACCGAGTATTCATCTCCCCTGCTTCCTCCATGGTCGTGTTTGTTACCACATTCGCTATCCTGGCGTTAATCCGGTTTCGCAGTGAGGAGATACTGGACCTGCAACGCGAACGCGAATTGAGTGTGGCCAGGGACTGTGCCATGGTGGGGCTGGCATCACTGGCGGAAACACGTGACTCCGACACCGGTTTTCATATCGTTCGAACCCAGCGTTACCTTCAGGCCCTGGCGCAATATTTAGCCTGGCAAAAGAAAAAGGCGTTCCGGTTTGAGCCAAAAGATATAGACTTGCTGGTCAAATCTGCACCGCTTCATGATATCGGCAAAGTGGGTGTGCCTGATTCTATCCTTCTCAAGCCCGGCAAGTTGACTCTGTCTGAATTCGAAGAGATGAAGAAGCACACTGTTTATGGTGCGGAAGCTCTGGCAAAAGCCGAATTAGTTTCAGGCATTGACGATGCGACCTCTTTTTTAAGGACGGCTCGAGAGATTGCTCTGACCCATCACGAAAAATGGGATGGAACAGGCTATCCCAATGGACTGAAGGGAGAAGAAATACCAGCGAGTGGCAGACTTATGGCCTTAGCCGACGTCTACGATGCCCTTACTTCGAAGCGTGTCTATAAAGATGCGATGAGTCATGAAAACGCTGCAACCATCATACGAGAAGGAAGCGGCACGCATTTCGACCCTGAGGTGGTTGCCGCCTTCATTGCCCTGGAAGACGAATTCAGGACCATAGCCATGAGTTGTATCGACAAAAAGAAGTGAACTGTAACACCAAGATTCTTTCCTTCAACCCGCCTCGACACCTCACAGGTATTGCTCATTGCACCCGACAGATACGACAATGTATTACTCCGATATATCAATAAGTAAAGTACCTTTGCAAATGAAAAAATTACCGAGCACAACTTGACAAAAGCTCGGTCCCTGTGAGAAACTTTATTACATTGTCATCGACAATCATCGGTTCTGTATCAAAAATATTTTTTACTATGGAGAAAAGCATGAAAAACAAGTTTTTTGCAGTTGCAGTTGCCACATTTTTATTATTCAACCTGGTCAGTCTGGCGGGAGCAAGTGTGAAAATTGGTGTCCTTGCCAAAGATGGCCCAGCCGCAGCTTTAAAAGCATGGGGAGCAACTGGTGAATACCTCACCGAAAAAATAGGTCAGCCGGTGGAAATAGTTCCTCTGGCATTTGACAAAGTCTTTCCCGCCGTGGAAGCTGGAGAGGTGCAGTTTTTCTTAGTGAATTCCTCTATGTTTATCACCGCCAAGACTAAATATGGCGCAACTCCCGTTGCCACCATGATCAATTCCCGCCAGGGAAAATCTCTCAACTCCTTTGGTGGTGTCGTCTTTACCACTGCATATAACGACAAGATCAACTCCTTTGCCGATTTAAAGGGCAAAAAATTTGCGGCCGTCTCGAAATCTTCATTCGGTGGCTGGCAGATGGCCTACAAAGAATTTGTCGATGCCGGAATCGATCCCTTCAAGGATTTTGCAGCCATGGAATTTCTTGACAAACATGACAACGTGGTCTTTGCCGTACAGAACGAACAGGCCGAAGCCGGCACAGTGCGCACCGACACCCTGGAACGAATGGCTGCCGCAGGTGCCATTTCCATGGCAGATTTCAAGATCATCGGTAAAAAAGAATACGCCGATTTCCCCTTCGTCTGCTCGACAGCCTTGTACCCCGAGTGGCCACTCAGCAAGGTTGCAGCAACCGATGACGCGCTGGCAGCTAAGGTCTTAGCAGCGCTCAAGGAACTCAAACCCGAAGATAAGGCAGCCAAAGCAGCAAAGATTGTCGGCTGGAACGATCCGCTCGATTATTCTGGTGTTCAAACCCTGCAAGAATCGCTTAAAGTAGGCGCCTCCGCCAACTGATTTCGATTCTGCTGCAAAGGAGTACATCAAAAGGAGCACCACCAGGGCACCCTCCTTTTGATGTACCTGCCACATAAATATTCGCTTACTGCCTAACAATTATATTCTCGGGGGATATCGTGTTACAATCAAGACTACGGAATAATTTCCGTGCTCAAATCATTGTTCCAGTAGCCATTGCACTTTTGGTTATGATCGTCAGTGCCATCTTCTTTACTGTATTTACGCAACAAAAGAGCAGTAAAGTACTCAACGAACAGATCAAGACCTCCTTTTCTGATATTGAAACCGCTATCGGCAATGACCTCGGACAATTATCCCAGCAGTTTGACACTGACCTGCAACGAATGCAGGATGACGTTTCACGTCTGCTTGCCGCGTCATCCTCAAAAGCACTGCAAAAAACAGCCGAGTCAGTTCAGGAAAATATGCGAGTCTTGCGCCGGCAAAATGGTGACAACATAGCCCAGCTTATGGCAATAACCGCGATAAACTCATTTGTCGCCAAAGATTATGCCTCGTTGAACGGCTACGTTCGCAGTGCACACCAGAATAAGGATATTGTCTTCCTTTTCTACCTGGATAAGGATAAAACCCCGCTTACCCGCTTTCTCAATCGAACAAACGAGAAACTGAAATCCTTCCTGCCGGAAGGCAGACCAGATATAGAAAAGATTATCCAGGCTGGACAGAAAGATCCCGACGTGCTGGTGCTTTCTCAGGATATCAAATCCGACGGGGAGATTATCGGCAGTGTCACCCTTGGAATGGACATGGCCCAGGCCAGAATGCAAGCGGAAATGATGAATGATCAGTTCGACGCACTGGTTGACAGCAACAACACACTCATCGCTTCCGTCCTCGGCAAGGAATCGAAGGCCTTAAACAGTAACCTGAAGACTGTTGTAACTACTATTCAACAACATATCCTTGAAAATTCCACCAGGACGGTGGGCGACATAACAACAACCAGCAACAATGTCAGCAGCCATACCCGCAACCTTTTTATCGTTGGGTCTATCATCGGCTTTGCCATGGTTTTAGGAATTCTGCTTCTCAATGCCCGCTCCATCCTCAAACTCCTTGGTGGTGAACCAACAGCCATGGTGGCACTTGCCAAACGAATTGCCGACGGAGATCTCACAACAAAAAGCTCTGTTAAAAACATTCCCGGCAGTCTCCAGGCAACTCTTCAGGAGATGAGTGAAAAATTGCGACAAATGATTGGCAATGTTGTCGAAGAAGTCCGCACACTCCAGGCAACCTCAACGGAACTTGCTCTGGCATCCGAGGATATGACCGGTGGGGCTGAAAATTCTTCTTCCAGGGCCAATACGGTGGCCGCCGCAACCGAGGAAATGAGTGCCAACATGCGATCAGTAACAGTAGCCAGTGAACAAGCCGCCCAAAATGTCAATGTAGTGGCTATCGCCATGGATGAGATGACCGCGGCTGTGCAGGAAATTGCCCGCAACACCTCCAAGGCCAGCACCATGACCAGAAACGCTGTACAGTCAGCAAAAAGTTCCTCAGACAAGGTCAATCACCTTGGCCTCGCGGCAAAGGAGATCAGCAAGGTTACTGAGGTTATCACCGAGATTTCTGAACAGACCAACCTTCTGGCACTCAACGCCACCATTGAAGCAGCCCGGGCTGGTGAAGCGGGCAAGGGTTTTGCCGTAGTGGCCAACGAAATTAAAGAACTCGCCAAACAGACCGCGAAGGCCACCGGGGAGATTAAGGCGAAGATTGAATCCATCCAGTCCTCTACCGATGAGACCGTTGTTGAAATTTCAGAAATCAGCGAAGTTATCAATAGTGTAAATGAGCTGGTAACCACCATCGCCGCGGCGAGTGAAGAACAATCTGTTACCGCCGGCGACATATCCAAAAACATCAACGAAGCAGCAAGCGGTATCAGTGAGGTCAATGATAATGTGGCGCAGGCCTCGAGTGTTGCCAATGAAATTGCCAGAGACATAGCAGAAATCAGCCAGGTAGCTGGAGAGGCCAAGGAAAGTTGTCTTCGATTACAAGGAAATTCCCGCGATCTTAAAGATGTCGCGACGAGCATCAGTCGGGAAACCGGTCGCTTTGACCTGGGCAAAATGGAACGACAGAAAACAGGTTCACGCGCTATGACAACGTCCCAACCTTTACTTCGCTGGTCTGAGTCACTTTCCGTCGGAATTGACTCAATTGATACTCAGCACAAAAAACTTGTTGATTTGATTAACGAGCTTTATGTACACATGAATTCCGGGTCGGCAAAGGAATCTATAGGGAAAACCCTCGGCCAACTGATCGATTATACGGGAAGCCACTTTAAAACTGAAGAAAATCTCTTTGCCAAAAACAACTACCCAGAGCAGGCAGGGCACAAAGAAATGCACAGCAAGCTTGTGGAACAAGTAGTACATTTCCAGGAACAGTTTAACAACGGTGAGAAAGATGTCTCGCTTGAGTTGATGGAATTTCTCAAGGACTGGCTTATCAAGCATATAAAAAAGACCGACATGCAGTATAGTTCTTTTTTACTGAGTAAAGGAGTTGTTTAGTACCGGTATAAAAAATGGCGCACAACCGATTCCCTATCTGGTCGCCCCAGCCAAAGGAAGATTGATCAAACGTGAAAGGCCATTTCCGTAAACCCCTGAGGGCAGGCTCGTTCTACGTTATCGATGTACATATTGCCAAATATGTACATCGATAACCGCCATTACTCAAGCGTCACCTGCTGCACAAGCAGTTTTTTGAAAGTGGACGATTTCCCTTTGCATTGACATAGAGGGACGCAGGTTTGCGGATAAAGCATAAGCTTTAATTGTTTTTGGAAATTGCTGGTAGTACGACGGCCGTCATTGGCCTTATCCGGCTCGACTCTGTTTTTCGGGGAAGCGTAGAGTAAGGATGACGGCGTGGACTCTTTTTCGCGGGCAACAGTACGAATCTTGTGGCTTTTGACCGTAATAAAATGGCTTAGCCTGTTCATACTTGAGTCAGCTGGAGTGCAGGGTTTCATTTATGAACTCCTCTACAAAATCATTTATCTTCCCAGACCCCCTCCTGAAAAGATGTTGTGCTAAGTATTAAACGCCGGGGCATCGCAATGGTTACATCTCCGTTGCGAACAGACATTTTTTTCGAATTCTGCAGTGTAATAACGAACCGGCAGTTTCGATAAGTGCAAAATCAGTTCCTTTAGCCAGTTTTTTGCCAAGAATCTACAAACGCCATTGGTCGCAGTAACACGACAACAGCTCAAGATTTAGGTTGTCGCATCCGTCACCGTGCCGGATTCAGCAAAAACCCTTGTTTAAACCCCACGCAAATGATACTTCTTTTTTATGGGGTTGTCAGAATATCGCTTTTGCCAACTCTCCCGGTATGCGATTTCCTAACCCCCACAGTCAACAGTGAAGACACTTCTGATTCAGCCAGTGTCACGGGGAGGTACACCATGCCCATTTCTCAACGCATAAACGCTCTCTTTCCAGGTGGAAAATTCATCTGGGTCGGTATCGGCACTGCGGTTGTATACTGGATTCTCGAGTCTTTTCTTCATGTACTCTTTTTTGGTGGCAGTCGGTTTGTTGATGAACTGATCACCCCAGACGTTCATGAAATCTGGAAGCGCATTCTGGTCGTCGGCCTGCTCATTTCTTTCGGCATTTTTGCACAGCAGTACTTTATCCTGCGCAAGCGCTCGGAAAATGCCTTAAAAGAAAGCGAAGAAAAATATCGAACGATATTTGAGCAGGCCTTAAATCCCATCTTTCTTTTCGACGACGGGGGACGATTTGTCGATTACAATCACTCGGCCCTGCTTTTTCTCGAATGCACCCAAGAAGAATTGCTGAAAAAAACATTAACGGAGATAACCGCCGGCAAATCGCCAAAAGAATGTTTTGACACTTCGTTGCTCACTGACGAGCGGCGGATAGTCGAGATTGAGTACCCGGTAAACGGAAGCACCAAAACCATGCTGCTCAATCTGGTGCCGCTGAACGGCAAATCAAGAGACTTCATTTACGGTATCGGTCAAGACATCTCCGAGCGAAAACAGATGGAGCGCACTCTGCAACAGGCCCACGCAGAGCTGGATCAAATCTTCCAAACAGCCTCTGTCGGCATGCGGGTTATTGACAAAGACTATAATGTTGTGAAAATCAATAAAACCTTTGCCATGATGACGGGTGTGACGGAAGCAGATGCAGTTACAAGAAAGTGTTATGAAATCTTCAGTGGACCGATGTGCCAGACCGCTGACTGCCCCATCACCCAGACTATGTCCGGCCAATCCCAATTTGAAACCTATGTGGATAAAAAACGATCGGATGGGAAAATTATACCGAGCATTCTGACCGCAACTCCTTTCGTCGGCCCGAACGGCAAAGTTGTCGGAATCGTCGAGTCTTTTCGTGACATCACCCAGCTCAAAGACGCGCACGAAATTATTCATTCGGAACGGGACAAGCTGCAATGCATACTCTCTCACCTGCTGGAAGGTGTCAGTATCGTGGCCCCCGATTATACCATCGAGTATCAGAACGAAATACTCATTGAAGATCTCGGCGACTGCAGAGGCAAACCCTGTTACACGGTTTTCATGGGCAAAAGCTCCCCCTGCAGCCCCTGCCTCATGCAAAAAGCTATTGAATCGGGAAGAAGTCAGCATATTGAATATGAGACAAGGGACGGCCGCACTTTTGAACAGGCCTACACCCGGATAATAGATATTGACGGCAATGACAAGGCCGTCGCTCTGTTAAGGGACATTACGGCAAAAAAGACCAGCCTGGCCTCCGCCATGCATGCCGATCGGCTGGTAGCCGTTGGCGAACTTGCCGCCGGTGTGGCCCATGAGATAAACAACCCCATTAACAGCATTATCAACTATGCCCAGATTATAAATAACAAAAGTGAAAAAGGGGATATCGTCCATGATGTCGCCGGACGGGTTATTAAGGAAGGTAACCG
>JBBRDD010000066.1:0-22437 GCA_038204235.1 Desulfobulbales bacterium | reverse complement strand
GGACTGAAAATCCGTGTGTCCCTGGTTCGATTCCTGGTCCCGGCACCATTCATTTGTAAAAGATATTAAGCCCTTACAGCTGAAAAGTTGTAAGGGCTTTTTTCTTTATTGGGCCGCTGTGTGATGATCTGTATGACACTTTTCTCTTGCAGCTTCATAATCCCTGATTGCCTGCTTCTCAGTTTCATTAAAAGTATGCAAGTAAATCTCTGTAGTTTTACGGTTTTCATGACCGAGTATTTTCTGGATAGTACCGATGGGTGTGTTAATGCTATCCATTAAAGATGCTCCGGCATGTCTCAAAGCATGGAATCTGAAATACGGGACTCCTGCTTTAGTACAGAGGGACCTCATTATCTTTTTTCGATCTCCAAACGGCCCCTCTTTCCAACAACCTTCATTACGGCTGTAATACCTGTGCCAAAAGACCCATGGATGCTTATCTGTCCTAGCTGCAGCGCGCTCGCTCAAGATCGTGTAGAGCTTATCCGTCATCCAGATTCGTCTCGGAGTGAGATTGCCACCACTCTTTTTCCGGGTATAGAGTGTCACGTATCTGCTCTGAAGATCAATATCATTCCAAGTGAGTCTGTTGATCTCACTCACACGCGCCAATGTCTCTCGAATTGCCCAAAGATAGTCTTGAGTGTCCTTTGGAGCTATCTCTATTATCTTATCGATATCCTCCATCGGCGGAATGTATTTTATTGTTTTTTCGACCGGCAGAAAAGGTATACCCTTAACTGGATCCTTCGCAATAAAGCCTTTACGGATTCCATAAATAAAGGTTGCTCTTAAATAGCGCAGCTCCTTGTTTGCAATATAGTTAGACACTTTACTACGCCCAATAATTAAATTTTCAATATCCCGGGTAGTAATTTCTGAACAGATAGACTTCCCCCAAATACGGACCCAGCGACGAGCCATATAGGTATACTCCTGATAATGCCTTTCGGAGTTGTAGGCTTTAACGTGGTCCAATCTCAAGTTGATCAAGGCCAAGAAGTCCATGTCTGTTGGCTTCACTTCCGGTGGATTTAGTATTTCCTCCCTTTTTGTTGCTTCGGCTCGTAGAGCTTCTTTTTTTGTTTTGAACCAAGCTTTTGTATACCTGATCCCCTTGCAGGTGAAATTGATTCTCCACCCTTTTTTCTCTACAAAATATACACTCATAAAGATCCTCTTTGCTTGGGAAGAACACGGATCCTCCGAGCTTCCTTCCACCCAATTCCTGCCGGTGTTTGTATACCCAACTTACACTTTTCTGCAGGAATTCGGCAACTTCCTCAGGAGTAAGTATGGTGGATACAATTTTATTGTCAGCAGGAAAAACGGTCATTTCTAGTACTCTATAAACTGCCAATTGTTTTGTTACGCTTGTTTGGGAGAACCCAGCAATTTCTCAATATTTTTCAATACTGATGTTTGAGTTTCATCCTTGTTCCAGCATGAGGGTGTGATGATGTTGATTTCCGCACGCTGATCGAGGGCTGGAAAAAACTCTCGAACGGTCTCACACATCACTCTTGCTGTCAGATTTGCTACATCATGAAGTACTTCGAGAGGTGCTTCAAAAACGAACGAGTCATGCAGTGGTATTATTATGCGAGCTTTATACTTTGGATATAGTTTGCACAGTCGGTTAACCCAAGAAAAATTGAAATACCTATTACATAGACTGGTGACGGCGAGTTGTGAGATGATTTTGAAATCAACCAGACCTTTATCTTTTGAAAAAATAACATTAAATAAGGTAGTTCGTCTGGGTGATTTCGAAAATTGACCATTCAACTCGCGCGAAAACACATCCTAACTGTGGTTAATAAGATAGGGCGTCTGGGCCGCAAGTAACTGCTTGTAGGGTTATAACAAGCACAATTATCAGCTCATGCTGTCTGACTTTGTTGTGTGTACATTATCTCCAGCTCTCCTGTTCGAGCCAGCCATTATCTAATGTAAACATCAATTCATCAGCGAAGGGGAAGTTGGGGATGGTCACAAGAAGATGCAAGCAGATGTCTTTTTGTTTTTGCGTTAGAGGAATAAGAAAGGGTTTATGTCTTTGGAGGGTTTGAAGATCACAGCGGTAAAGCTCTAGCCGATATATGGAGTTCATGATTGCGGCTATGCGTAATCCGGCTGGATCGCTGTCACCCCAATGATAGCAGGTTGCTGCCTTGGGAGCGAGCAGGCTGTATATCTTTTGCACAGCACTGCCGGGGAAACCACTGGTAAAAAGAAGACACTGTTTATTCTGTTGCCGCATAAGCTGACTAAAGGGAGCTTCATTTTCACAACAGATAATATCGGGAGGGTCATCTCCCATGTCCTGAAAGTACATTTGGTCAACGTTGTAGATATTTGACCAGCCAATGGTTGCGGCTTCTCCTTGGCTATAAAGCTCATATATCCAGTCGAAAATCTTACCATTCTTCTCATAGATAACAGGGCCATATAGAACAGCATCGACGGTCAACCTGTCATTGAGTATATGATAGCTCGCCAAGATATCTTCATCGTTGTCGAGCATTTCGTTATCTATGCTAAAAAAGCGTAACCATTGCAGAAAAATGGCTCGTAATTCTCCCTGACGCAGCGCTTTGCTGTCATTGAAAAACTTTGCACCCAATTCCGAAACGGTTGTGGGAATGTTGTTCTTCAATACGAATTGAACAGCCTCAGCGGTCTGAAAACAGCACGTGTTTACAGCCTCTTCACTTTTGGCTGTCAACATTCGTTTCAGGGGGGCTTGCTCCTCCTTTAAAAAATCGATCAACTCGTTCAAGGCCGGGAAGGCCAATTTGAGTCTGGAAAGCAGTCTTTTGTTTTTTTCATCCCCATTAATTTTGTTCTGTTGTTCTATAGGATGACCAAGAGGCTCGCCAATTTTTTCAAGCCATTGGCGTTCCGATCCACTTTCCAGCAATTTGTCAAAGTGCAGCTTGACTTCATTTTGTGAATTGACGTGTATTGGAGAAATACCAAAAAAATTGTAAAGTTGAGCCATTTCGTAACGATCCAACGTTTGCCCCAACTTCAAAGTTCCCTGTAGTCGGCCTTTAAGCTGATATCGTCTTGCAACCTTCTCAATAACTTGTAGAAAAAAGTCTCTCCCATTGTTCATTGGAGTTCCTCATCGAAGATCACGGGTTTTTCGTCATCTGTCTGATCAAAAAGATCAATTTGGCGGTTTGCTGGATTTTTCCAGTGAAATGGATAGAGATGAATGTCGTAGTTGGTATCTTTTTTGACAAGCAGAGTAGTGGAGTGGCGGACCTCACGCCGCACACCGTCTTGATCAGGTGAAGCAATAAACAGTTGTAAGCCAAGATCCGTGGCAAAACCCAGGATCTGGTCACGGCGTCCTGCATCTATTCCATAAAAGGCTTCATCAAAGAGCAGTGTATGTAACCGAGTTTTTTTCCCCCTATACATAAAATGCGCAATAGTAAGTATCAGCAAATAGTTGGGTACTGCCTGTTCACCGCCTGAGCCGATGCTCTTGTTGCGTCGGTTCATGATTTTTCCCTGCTCTCCCATGGTAGATACTTCCATTTCATAGCGATACCAGTTTCTATAGTCCAGCTCTTCGGGGATGGTACCTACTTCTGTGCTGATAATGGTACTGCGATGTGTGGAAAAAAAATCTTCGAGTTCTTTTTCTGCCGCCGGATCAAAAGGGCTGAATTTTTTTATAGTGTTGATCAGGGGCTTGAACTGGTCTAGAGGATGAACCTTAAAGCTGTAGCGCTGTCCGCCAAAAGAACGATCTCGCAAGAGAGTGTTAATCCTGCGTATCATCTGTTCGAGTTCCCACACATGACTTCGCAGGTATTGCATCAGATCTGTCATGATGATTTTCTTAAATAGTTCTCTTGTTCGCTCACTGATGACTTCTTGCTGTTCTGCCAGAGCGGTAGTCTGCTGATTGATCAGTGAGGTGAGATGCTGTTGGCGAAAATCGTAAAGTTCATTCTCCACTTCTTCATATGAAAATCGAAAAGCTCCACCAAACTCAGGATTGTTGAGCTGCATTTTAATCTTCTCAACTCCTGTTAGAGCTGCAACACGGCAGGTTTCTCTTTCTTTGGTGATTGAATCTACGCTTTTAAATTGTTGCCCTTTTTTGGTCTTTAAAATGTAATGGGATAAATCGTCAATTTCTGGGAGAATCTTCCTGAGAATGCTTTCAACTGTTTGTAGCTGCCCGGATAAATTGTCGATGTTTTGGGCGAGGGTTTGATGTTTTTGCTGAAGGATCTTTATATCACGTTCATCACCACCAATTTTATTTTTGAGATCATCACTTATCTGGCGGATTGTTTGTCTTTCCTTTTTGACTTTGTTGATTTTCCGGTCCAGATTGGTCAGACCCTCTTTTGCAATGAGGCTTTTGAGTTCTGCTAACCGCACTGTCAGAATTTCTACCTCCCGCTCCACAGTCTCTGTTGCTTGTTTCTGTTGATCAAACACGAGTTGGCAGTGAATCGTATTTTGTTCCTTTTCTTTTCCGCCTTGCAGATAATTGCGAATTTCTGCAGTCCTCTCGTTGAGAAATGACTTGAAATCTGTCAAGTTTTCTTGATCGACTTGGGCCTTGTCAATATTTTTCGTCAGTTCTTTGCTGCTGGTGTTAAGGGACTTGATCTGTCCTTTTACCTTGCTGATTTCTGTGGCAAGTGCTCTCTTTCTGCTTTCTCCGCCAATGAGTCTGGCTGGATGGCCGTGGAGAATCCGTTCATGACTTCGGAATGCCAGTAAAGGCTTGTGATCGATAAGGCTAATATGTGGTTCTAAACCACTACTTTCCATTTCGGAGGCCAGGCATCGAAGACATTCCGGATCCGATGATTTAATATCAAAAACCTGGCGCATCCAGATGGGTAGATTTTCGGCAATCCTTCTGTCGTTGCTTATCCGTATTTGCGGGAAGGGTGAAATCAGCTTTTTAGCCGATTCATATTCAGCGTCTCTAAACAGGATAGTGGAAAGTATCTCTTCGCCAATGCATTCCTCGATGTAATCTCGTTCCTGCTTCTTGATAGTTGGCGACCATTCCAGACCTAGATAGAGCGGACGTGGAACGAGCATTTTCATCTGCACACGTTGCAGAAATTCCTGATAACTTACAAGATTAGGATAGAATTCGGTTTGTTTCTCCAGATCCGCCAGCAACATTTCTTGATGTTTGATTTCTCCACAGCATTCTTTTTGCTGCTGTTCTAATAGGGTGCGTGTCTTGACAATTTCCTGAAGGAAATGATCGATCTCCTCAATACACTGAGAGCTATTTGGCTCGGGACTATTGAAAAGATCCTGCTCTCTGCTGAGCATATCTATTCCGGCTTGCAGGTCCTGAATGGAAAAAGGGAGGGATGTGGCCTTTAAAGCAAGTTGGGGTAGCAGTTTGGTCAACATCTTTTGGAAATCAACTCGGAGCAGATCGGATTCTCTTTTCTGTATATTCAGCTGGTTTTCAAGTAGTTTGTACTTTTCTTTATCCTTCGCCAGGATGACCTTCTTGTTTTCAAGCTCGCTCTCTGAACTTTTTTCCTGCCGAATCAGACCAGAGCCATCTTTTGCCTGGAAGTTTGCGAGGCGTTCTTCCAGTTCGGCTTCCTCGCGTGCCATTTTTGTCAATTGTGTCTGATCGGAGAGAAGCTGCTTTTCCTTCTCTGAAATTCTGTTCAGGTTAGTGGCCTGTTCTTCTTGTGAGCGATCAATGGAAAATCTACTGAGTAACCACTCGTATCGAAGCACTTCCTGACGATGCTCAGCTACTTCATTTTTCAGATCGTTGAGGCTGGATAACCATGCAAGTTTCCGTTCAAGGTCATCCAGAATGGTCTGGGATTCGTCAATAGAGCGAAGACCATCGATAATTTGTTCGAAGATTGTCGTTCCCGGTTCAGGAAGCAGACGTTTGAAAAGATCGTGATAATCTTCAGCTCCAGCAGAAATTTCACGGTAAGATTTTCCCATGGCGAGAAATCTACAGATGTCTTTATAGCTTTCTGCTCCCCCAAACAATCTTTCACCAATTTCCTTTCGGTATTCCGATTGGTTTGTGAAAAAACCCCGACTGTTATCAAGACCCTGTTTAAATTCCTGTTGAGAAGAAGGTCGCAGCTGGCCCTCTTCTTCAACGAGAAAAGGCAGGTCGGTGAGAGGACATTCTCGAATAATACCCCAAAATCGGATCCGCTCATCCATTGCCGTAGCGGAAATCCCTATTCCTATGGTAAGCGGTTTGCCATGTCTGCCGACGAGTTCCAGAGCCACATAGCTTATTGCTCCGTTTTTATTTAGAATCCCTGTGTCGAGGTTGTAACGCAGAACAATGCCTTGCACCCGGCGACCGTCGCGTTTGGAGCCCCCCATTCTGGCGGCAGAGTTCCATTCCATCGCCATGCCGGCTGTAAGAACATAATGGATGGCGTCGAGGATCGTTGTCTTGCCGCAACCGTTATCTCCCAAAAGAAAGAGATGGCCATTCTCCTCCAGGTGAATAGTCTCGTTTGTGAAGTTATGAAAATTTATAAGTCGAATACAGCGAATGGGGTATGGGGTGTTTGACATGCTACACCTCCCGGATCTCGGTCAGCTCTGGTATCATACGGGACAATGCAGCACCGTTATAATGATACAGGGCAGGCATTGCTTCATAAATGAGTTCTTGTTCGGAAGTGTCGATATCTTCAGGTGGGGGAATTTTGCTGAGGAAACGATGCTTCTCAAGTTCGGGCATGACAGATTTCCATACTTTTGCCCTAAGATTTTCTTGCGAATACTGCTCGGCTTTTTCCGGAAAGATCTCTTGAAATCGTTTGTGGCTGTACTCCAGCAAGTCCCCAAAGTGAAACCTCAGGTTTTCCTTATCCTCAACTGTGATGCCATTTTCTTCCAGCTGTTGCTCAAAAAACTCTAGCAATACCATAAAGGCAAGGCACTCATCTCTTTTGGTGAATTGGAAGAGAGACCTATATCGCGGACTGATGGCCCTGTTGTACCATTCAGCTTTATATACACGGGCACATTTTGTATCCATGATCAGGGTCCAGCCATAAAATTGTTGGAAGAACTCAATGAACTCCTGCCGATGGCGTCGTAGAAAAAGGAAATGCTCCTGATTATCCGTTGCATAGAAATAAGGACTTTCAATGAGAATATTGAGTACTGCCTGTACCCGGTCGCTGTTCCGTTTCAAGAGTGATGCAAGGGCTATTTCCATGGTATCTCAGTTATTTTTTATGGATAACTGTCATTTCAGGGTGACGGAGGCTCTGTTCGGCAATGCTGAGCAAAACTTCCTGTTGTTCAGGTTGTAGAACATAATCAATACTGGACAGCCGTTTGCCATCAGCCAGAAGACCAGCTCGAGCGAGTTCGACAAGCCGTAAAAAGTCATCAAAAGAAGTGAAATTTCCCGCAGAGAGCAAGCCGCACTCTGAATTTCCTACCACTATGTTTTCTTGTAACCATAACTTAAGTTGAGCAAGTCTTGCCTCATCCATCGACTGTACAGGCTTATTCCCAGGCTGTTTCCGGCCAAGATAGCTTTTTGGGAAATGCGTTTTGCCTGCGGTCCGTTTTGTCGGTTTGGGAGGCTCGGCTTTTTCCGCCTGGTTCCAGTAATTGGTATCAAAGGTACACACGGGTTGGGACAATAATTGATGTAAAAAAGTACTCACTGTTGCATGTTCCGGGAGGGAGGCGATCTCCTGGAGCCGATATCCGATATCTTGAAGTCGGTTGTTTTTCCGTTCGAGTTCCCGTAAATGACTTCGTAATTTCTGCCATACCTGCATAGAAGACGTATTGATTCTGTGCAATAATCTATCAAGTCCACCCTGTTCTGCAAAAAAAGTGAGCAGGTTTTCTGGAATACCAGACACCTGGACATTTCGACGCATCTGTAACAGATTGGGGGTCCGTAGCCGTTCGTTTTCCATTACCTCGTGACAATACGTTAACTTCTCAAGAGTGTTCTCTTTGGTGAGTCGTGCCAGTAATGGCAAGATCTCCTGGCGAAGGCTATAAGCTTGCCTGAGAAATGTCTCAACATAGCGATCTACTTCCCTGATGAGGCCCCGGACCTCGTCTATGTGATAACGTTTTACCAGAAAGAAGAGAAGGCGGCCGTTCAGGTCGGCAAGTCCTGTAGAGATTTCCTGACAGAGATCGTCTGCCTTGAAAAGTTGAAACAATACCCGTCTTGCGACATCTTCCGGGTCTTTCACGTCAGTGCTGACCTGATGCAATAAGCGCAGTAGCTCACCAAGGCTCCCTCGCAATTCGCCCAGCAAATCACGAGTGTCGCTGCCTCTGCTCTGGAGGTCATCTACCAATCGCTGTTCGAGCCACTCTAATAGATGAATGGTTTCGCTTGTCAGCCGATAGCGGAATTTTTGTTTGCGATTATCTCGATAGCCTCTCAGTCTTTGCTTTTCTATCCGAAAACTAACGAGACCCCATTCCGCTAGTTTTCCGATGTCTAATCTAAAATTTTCGCCATCATATTCAGGATCAATGCTGGATTGAGCTGCAATAACGCCACTATAAATGTCATCATAGAGAGGTTCGAGTTCGTAATCCCGTTTGAACAACAACATGCGATAAAGAATATTGAGGTAGTGGACGGCTCGCTCGGAAGTAAACAAAGAACCCAGACGAGCGTTTCTTCCGGCTAAAAGAGATGTAGCGCCGTGTTTTTCAAAGTAGGGGAGAGCGTCACTGGTAAATAGGTTTTTGCTCTCGTCAGAATTTATTTTTTCCATAGAATTCCAGAGCCTAATCTACTTGGCCCCTGTTGTAAAATCCTTTCAAGCTTGATGAATGATTGGTCTCTTTTCTTCGATTGCATCTGAGAAATATTATGCATCTTCCATTGAATGGCGGGAAGATTTGCTGCTTCTGGATACGCAAACAAGGTCCAATTGGGTGTGCCGCTTTTGACAGACAATAGGAATTCCCTGTCTTTTTCGTTGAGTAATTTATGAATTTTGGATAGCAGCATATCTCGTGCAAGGTAGAGTTCTTCAACGTCTATTTTCTCCCGAGTCATCCCGACAAATTCATTGAGATACATGCTATTGATGTCTTGTGGGGTAGGATCGAGTAATTCAGCCATGGGCCTGTTATGGCTAATCAGGTAAATGAGGAAGCAATCCTTGAGGTCCTCTGTTATCCCTTCCATCGATAAAAGATTTTTTATATCGAAAAGATCCCTGGGGTGCTGTCGATCGAGTGCGGCACATATTTTCCCTCCATATAGATCAGAAAAGTGTAAAAGACGCATCTCTGCAGAGCCAAAAACTTCTTCCACGGATCGAGACAGCTTATGAATCGCCACGGGATGAATGCTTCCTCGTAAAACAGGAGTGACTTCAATCTTGATAATGGCGTTTTCTCCCTTGACCTGGATACGATTGCAATAAGATGTGTTGTGCATCTTATTTTCGGTCACTCGTGTCCCAGGGATGTATCGAGCTACATTTTCACCAATCCTTTTCAGAGCTGAATCGATTTTGCTTAAGCTTGCGTTTCGGTCTTCAATAGGAATATAAGCGAGATCAATGTCCACAGACAGCCGAGGCATGTCTCGTATAAACAAGTTGATAGCTGTGCCACCTTTGAGAGCAAAACAATCTTCTTTATGAATTTGAGGCAGTGTCGCCACTAATAATCTGACTTGCTCAGAAAAAGTCGGGCTGAGTATCATTCGCCATTCCCTTTGGTACAGTAATTTGCAATTCCTTATCTAACGTTCCATTGCGCACTATCATCCGTTTGCCCTTGCCGAGGTTGACAGCTGATAGTTTGAGAGAATCAAGGCAGCTGAGATTGTGTCTCTTGGCGAACCATAGGAATAGTCTGTTGACATGTACTTTTTGGCAGCTGGTTAGAAGCTGGTTGAGTAGGTCTGGTCTCAAGGTGGTTGCTGTCTCGAAGTATTTGTCAGCCATTTTGAAACCTGCTTCGTCAGCAACATCGTTAAGCATCTCTAATAAGGCCAGTTCCACGGAGGCTATTGGAATGGGCCAATCCCAATGTCCAAATGGACGTTGAATGATTGAAGCAGCAGGCATGTCGGTAAATATTTTTAATCGATGAGCAACTATCTCTACCGGCTTGTTGAGAGTGACCAGCCATGTTGGCAGCTTTTCTTCACAATAAATATGTATTTGCTGGAGTCCACCCAGAGAAAGGTAATGGGCAAATCCGGACATATCCAATGCTGAACGGGCTCCAACATGAACATCGTGGCCGAGTTGTACAGCGGAGTAGATCAAGTGTTCCCACTTTAGAGGGGGGCCCGGACGGCGATATGCTCCACGGCTTACTGGAGTGAGTTTGCCGGATCGCAGGAAGTAGTCGATTGCTGGTTTGTCAAAACCAATCTCAAAGAGCTTCTGTCGGCTCACAACCAATCCGTCAGGTATTTTTTCCAATATCGCTTTCGAGGGTTTATGCATTGGTAGTTTCTCATATTATAATTATGACATTTTGTGAATATTTAAACCGAAAGGTGGTGGTTTGTCAATTACGCATTAGTCATACAATAGCTATGACATCTTCAGTTGTTGTAAACTGAAAAGCTCTCTTTAGAGATATTCTTTGAAGCTGACACTAAAGTGACTCAGAATTTATTTTCTTTTGCGCGAAAAGAAGGCCCTCCGCGTGCGGAAAATCAGTCCCGTAAATTCGTTGGCCAGTAGATAAAACAAACGCTGTCGAAGAGGACTAGGTACCCTTGTTTCTACCATGCTGGTAAGGCAGGAGGGGAGGGTTGCTCTTTGTCTTATCGTGGGCGAGAGCCATCGGTGGAAATCTTTCTCTCCATCAACAATACAATTTTCAAATCATTTTGTGAGGCTGTCATCAATTAACCACTATTCAAAATAGTTAGCCTTTCAGCAAATTTAATTAAGCCGCTGTAGCCCTTGAATCTCTCTTGGGTTGCAGCGGCTTTTTTCGTTTAAGGAGGACAATCATGCCATGGAAAATTATCGACCCATCAGAAGTTAAGCCGGAGATGTTCGATCTTGCTCAAGTCACTACCTGTAAAGTCAAAGAGTTTCGTGGTTCAGAGGATGCGATCATCATCAGAATGGAAGGCTGGCATCTTTTTATCAATCTTTTGAATAGATGTCCTGTCACTGGTTTCCCTCTGAAAGAACCAACCTGGTATCTCTATGCAGCCCAAGGGATATCTGAGCCATGATTCTCATAAAAATATTGTCAGAGCCCTTTCTGCCGCAGTGGTGGAAAGGGCTTTTTTTGTTACAAAATCAAACAAAGGAGATTGTTATGAGTGAAACTATTTTGATAGGTACCAACAAAGTTACAGAGGCAGAGGTTTTTGCGATTCCGGACGTTCCTTTTACCTCAACATTTTCGCCAATACATCATCGGGATGTTATTCGAGCTGTACGAGAAGGTGTGCAGGCCGTGGGTATGGATGTCGTGAAATCTGAATATGTTCTGGCTGCAGGTGGTCACAAAATGTTCGGAGTCTATGATCTCAGCCAGGGAAATTCAGATTTGTGCTGGTCTATCGGCATCCGTAATTCCATGAACAAGAGTATGAGCCTTGGGATTCAGTATGAAATCCAGGGCATACCTTAGTCACGGTCGCAAGGTCAAAAACGGCATCGTTTCGGATAAGCCATCCCTGAAAATGGCGGCGATGGGGATGAAGGTCGATCGCCGGAAAGACGAGTATGATCCGGACCAACTCGGCCCGCTGCAGGTCGAGGATTTCATGACCGGTCTGATAACCGGTCGGTTGCGTTGTTACAATGTCCAATCCTTCTCGCTACTAGAACGAGAATATAAAAAAGTCGATGAACAGAAAAAGGATCTGCAGGGTGAGTTGAAAAACGGTCGTAACAAGATATCCAGGCTGCGAAAAGCGGCAGGGATCAGCTCCGAGAAACTCAAGAGTGAATACGACAGATTAGGCATTGATGAGCCCTTCAAAGATTATGAAACGCGCTGCGTCGAGGATTTTCTCAATTCCGGTGTCATAAAAGCCAATGTATTGAAGGCTGTTCTGCAGGATCACCGCCAAAATCAGCGCCGGTATGACGAGTTGGCCAAACATGAGATTTTCCCTCGAAATCACTTTTACACCGTCCGGGTTGATCCCTCATACGATTTCAAGAGAGTCCCGCTGAGGGACACCGTTAAACCGGTCAGGATCGAGTTCGATTACGGCCCATCTGATGGCAGTTCTTCAAAACATTACAGTTTTGACCATGTTGAATTCGACACTAGACCGCTGTATTCCGCAGATGAATACCAGAGCCTGATACGCAATGCGTCCTACCGCATGGCCGCAGACGACTACATCACCATGTTGGACAAGTTGCACAACGCAGGAGTACTGACCGACCACCATGAAAATGCCGACGCAGGGAAAAATCACATGGAGAATCCTGGCAGTACGGCATTGCTTAACCACAATCCTAAGGAGGATGAAGAATGATTAGTACGACAGAAATTTACTTCAAAAATGAGCCGGTATATGTCCTGAGCACCACTGCGCCTTCAGTGGATATGACGGGGGAGGCAATCAGGAATGCGTTGCGCGATGAACTGGAATTCTGGCGACGGCACTATCCGAACGTGATGGAACATGTGCAGGTGATATCCGGTGAACTTACCGATCTGAGGAGCAAATACCCCTTCGACAACGGAGGAGGCCAAGTCGTCGGGAATCCGCCACCGCAGGTCAGACAAATGTTGGGTAGTGTCATTAGTGCTGTTGAGATTGCACGTGCCGTCTCAAAGAAAGACAATGTGGACGTGCCCCCCAAGCCTACGGCCCGACTTACCTCGGTCTTGCGGGCTGTTCCGGTTGAGGAGGAGCGACCAGTGAAAAAGTTTGCCTGCGACGCCAGGACGCCAATAATAATTCACTTAACTATGGATAACAGGGAGATATAACATGATGTTACTACAGCTTTATTATCGAAACCGAATTGTCTGGGACCTCTGCTATCCCGGAGACTATGCTTTACATCAACAGTTTTGTAGCATTACTGCGGGGTATGTGACTAGGCTGACAACAGAATATCCGTATCTTTCCAGGCAGGTGACGATCGTGGATTCTTATTTCAAGCACCCCTTGAAAAGGTTCAGTCAAACCAGTAGCTAATGGGGGTTGACCATTTGTGCTGACGAGGACGTAAGAGCGACTGTGATCACAATGCGGGGGGCTATTGCTCTAGTTATAGACCGGTGGGAAAAGTGCAAGTGCGGGCAGTTTGAAGAGGTCGATCATCCACACTACGGTCACTTTGAAGCGCGGGAGCATTTACATGGTTTTGGTGATGGCGATACGAAGGATCGTCCTGAGTAGGACCACCCCCACGTAACAGAGTACGCCCGCGGACTATGATGGATGTCTGCGGGCTTTTATTTTTCTGTTATGACTGTTTTGTTTCTGTACATCCTGGCTGAGCGGTTTAAGATTTGTGCATAATGTTGCACACTTATTTAGGAAATGCGGCAGGTGCAACACTGGAAAAGAGAAACTGGTAACTGGGCAATTAAACTCTGGAATTCAATGCGGGACATCATCGATGATACTAGGCTGTCGGCAAACCCCACTGCCCCACGTAACACATCGGAATCGCGCACGATTCCTGGTCCCGGCACCATATATGATTTAACAATTCAAGCCCTTAGCTCTTCTAGAGATAAGGGCTTTTTTGTTTCGGTCGGTTGTCCCACATTTTTTATTTTCAATACAAAAATCTGATCTGACATTTTGGGGAATTGCCAGTCTGAATAAAAAAACTTATCCAGAGCCATCTGCGCAGAAATCCTCGCATGCGAGATTTTTGTAAGAATCTACCTATGTATACTCCCGAGTAAAACCATGTCTTTCTTGCATCTATCCTGATTTACTCCTTAATATCGTCATTGTGGTTGCTACCGAAATGGCGTCAACTTGTTTGCATTGAACGTAAAATAGCATGTAACCCCGTGTTACGAAATAAATAAAAATAACATCGATCGACCGAAAAAGTATATCATACGATAATCGCAATCTCGCAATTTTGGCTGGGCGAATTTCAGTACAAGAAAATATGGGTACTAGTCTATACAGCTGTTGGTGAACGTTAGATTGACAAGGCAGTCCTTAGCCACACAAGCACCAAATAGCGGTGCAAGGCCAGCTACCGCTACAGTCAGCTCAAATGCCTTTTGTATACTGGCTGCAAACCGAAGGTTTAATAATTTTATGGAGCTTGTGGATTGCGTCAGGTTTTCCGTGAATTGCATTCTCAAAGAGATGCACTAATTCGGGGAGAGTTGCATCCACTGTTGTCTCTGTTTCAACGCGTGTCAAATCTATCAAAAAGCTTGAGAAGCTGTCGGGGATATCGGCTATGATATCAGTATTTAAAAAATTAAGACCATTGTAGACGCTGTGGTAATTCCCTTTTGATTTTTCTATAACAAGAGAAATCTGGTTCAGGTTTGTAATAGAGGACTTTTTTTCACACGACTGCATACAGGCGAAATCGACTCTATTTTTTTCACATCCAATAACCTGATGGAACAAACACTGTCGACTCGTCATCAATAATATCGGATGATATATACTATAATACACGTTGAAATTATCAGGTCGCTGGATAGATTTTATCTGAGTCCTGTTGAGTTCATTTGAAATAAATGCCCCCAGACAATCAAATTTTTCCTTCAAACATAACAGGCTATAGGAATTAACAATATTGAGATACGGACCCGCAATCCATGGGATCTCTCGTTTGTGGGCTTCGTAGGCTATCCCTGTATTATTAGTCACAATGCGTTGTGGTTGAACCCGGTGAAGGAACTCTACCGCGGCATTATAATCTTCCCCGATTAAGATAGAAGGAAACCAGGGTGCAATATGCGTGTTTTTTTGAAATAGTTCTATATATTCAGCTATTGTATAAGCGAGGCAACTGGGAAGTTGAAAATATACGTCAGTGTCTGTTCCATCGCATATGTGCAGGTCATTGCGCGATGAAATTAAAACTGAAAGACCTGGTCGGATATTTTCATGAGAGTGTTTTTTTAGCTTACGAACAGCCTGTGGTGCAATGAGGCTTTTGGAACCATTGAGTCTAAACAGAAAATCTTTCTTAAGTGAATTGAGTTCATGAAAAGGCAGGAGTAGATCATCTTGAGAAAGATCGACTTCAAGATGATCAATATAATATTCAGAATCGTGTTTGGGTTGTAGATAACGCGATAAACTCTCATAGTCCAGTGAGCCACTCGTTTTCCTTCCGGTGCATTTCCCTGGATTAGGTGCACAAGGGCCCGTCTTTTTATGAGCATTGTTGCGTTCGCTGCTCTCTACCGCGACTTTCTCAAGATGAGTTACTGACAGAACGACAAAAAACGAGTCAGGAGTATGTACAGAAACTTTCAGCTGAGTGCCTGCCGCTCCTGTTATAGTAATACTTACAGGAGCTTTTTTAATACTTAACTGTGATATTTTATTCGTAACATCATTAATAATAACTGTTTTTGCATCATAGAGTTCCTGTTTAGCGCGTTGAAGATGTTGTTTTGCTGGGAAGCCATATTTTTCAGATAAATGTAGCGCTGAATTATCCCTGGGATTATCAATAAACATCCATTTATTGATATCTCCTTCTAAATAGGAGTTTGAAAATCCCCGATTAAAAACTTTATGGAGTACGCTGTTATCATTATCAATTCGATTATAGTCCTGAAATTGTGTAAGTTGCTTTTTCCATGCATCAACGACCGCGTATACGTAATGAAACTTTTTTATCCTTCCTTCAATTTTTATAGAGTCAACACCTGCATCGGCTAATTCTCCCAGGAAAGAAAAAGCTGAATTATCTTTCAAATTGAGGGGAAAATTTGCACCTTCAGGTGGAGTTATATACTGATCCCTGCATGGCTGGCTGCACCTGCCCCGGTTACCGGAGTTCCCACCATGCACGGAACTTAAATAACAAAGACCAGAAAAGGAAATACAATGCGAACCATGGACAAACACTTCGGTTAAGATATCATTCGCATGTGCAATCAAAGACAAATCTTTGATTTCGCGAACACTTAACTCTCTTGAGAGATTAACCCTGGTAGCAGAGAGTTGGTTTAAGAAGAGTATCTGGCCTGTATTGTGCGTTGTAAGTTGGGTGGATGCGTGAATCTTAAGATCTTTGAACTTTTCACACAGCAGGTAAAACAGGCCTAGATCCTGAATAATTATCCCGTCGATCCGAGTATTTACCAGTTTGTTCAAGAGACCGATAATTGCTGGAATTTCACTCTCAACTATAATGATGTTCAGAGTAAGAAAAACCTCACAGCCATTGTTGTGAGCAAGCCTCAAAATGCCGCTCAGATCCTCCATTGTGATATTTTTTGCCCGATCTCTGGCATTAAACCTATTCAGACCACAGTATATTGCATCTGCACCCGCTGCAATTGCAGCCTTTATGGAATCCACATCTCCGCCTGGTGCTAATAATTCAATTTTTCTACTCATACCTGCAAAGACAATTCAAACTATATGTTTTAGTAAACATCTGTATATATTCATCTATTCATAACATAACAGGTCCGCTACAAGAGCAGCACAATTGATCCAAAAACACAGCTAGAGTGCACCCCAATGCATCTTTGGTAAGCTTTACACGACATTCGCCGAGGCAGGTTGTCTATAGTCGAGAATACGGAGCAAAAGTATAACCGAAAACGGTTAATATCAGGGTACACAATTCCAGGCTAACTTGTCGAAAACATAGAGCCATTGTTGATCAAAATTCACCTCAATGGAGGTATGTTTGTTGGTGATAGGATGAACAAAATCAAGTTTTTTAGCGATTAACATTAAGCGTTTGAAACCAAAATACTCTCTAAAAAACGGATTCTGCTTATTGTCGCCGTAGTTAATATCTCCGATGACAGGATGACGTAAGTGAGCTAAATGCCGTCTTATTTGATGTCGACGGCCTGTGCCGGGCTTCAATTTTATCAGCGAATAGCGAACACTGTCAAATTTACCCAATGAAATGGGCAGCGATGCGGTTAATATCGACTCGTAAGCGGTTTGAGCCTGTTGTGGTTCTTTATGCCGACTGACATTCTTATCACCTAGCCTATCGAGCTTTTCTTTGAGTGGGTAATCGATGGTCTCCTTGCCTAATAAGTGTCCACGGGTTAATGCATAGTATGTTTTCCGGATGTTTTTATCGGTAAAAATTTGGCCCATTAATCGTGCGATTTCAGCACTCAACGCAAAGAGTAACACCCCGGATGTCGGCCTGTCTAATCTATGTACAGGGTATACATATTGACCAATTTGATCTCTCACAAGTTGCAAAGCGAAATATATTTCATCTTTATCCATATAACTTCTATGAACAAATAGCCCTGCGGGCTTATTAACAGCTACTAAGTATTCATCCTGATATAATATTTCTAATTTGGGCTTCACCTTAACAGTTATGCCCAGCTCATCAGCCCTGTCTCTTCTGTCAAAATCCGGCATATTTTTTTCTAATTACCACTTTTATGCAGTAAGCTGTAAGAGGCGCAGATGTCTAGGTTTCGTATTGGCTGCATGCTTAATAAAACTTCCCATCATTACGCTTGTATAGGACCTGTTGTCGGGATTTTCGTAAACATACTATCGCAGATAGATGCAAGTCCCGCTGTGGAAAAGGAGTTTCGATACCATATTTTTTACGTTTGGATTCTATTTCCCATAGGACGACTTTCATTATGTACTCTTTTGTACAATAGTTTGCTATTCACTCTTTTCAACCTAGCTCGGAAGAAATGACATACGTTGAAAAGGGAATCTTCGCCTTTCGCTTGCATAGTGATTAGGTGTAGCAGTTTAGAAGTGAAGAGGCATTTGCTTGAAATGCCTCTATCTGTGGAAAGCTGAAAGCAGCAAATATGTCCGATACTCTTCGAGAATTCAGGTGAAATATGAGTCTTCCCTTGCCTCCAAATCCGCATACTGTTTTTGTCTTACTGTTGACCCTGTTCGCGCTTTTTCTATTTAGTCGTGAAAAAATACCTCTCGAGTCATCGAGTCTTTTTATTCTGGTTGCCCTCAGTGTGGTATTCGAAGTTTTTCCATACCATGCAGATGATACGACAGTCCTGCATGCGATTGATTTTTTTACCGGTTTCGGCAATGAGGCTCTTGTTGCCGTCTGTGCTCTTATGATTGCAGGGCAGGGGATTTTACGTACGGGAGGGCTGGAGCCTGTGGGCCGCATTCTGGCCAAGCTCTGGAAAATCAATCCCAGCTTGTCCTTGTTGCTGACCTTATTGCTTGGTGCGTTTATCAGTGCCTTTATTAACAACGTTCCTGTGGTGGTATTGCTGCTTCCTGTTCTCATAAGTGTTTCTTTGAAGACTCAAACGCCGGCCTCATCTGTATTGATGCCTATGGGATTTTCCACCCTGTTGGGTGGTACCTGTACAACTATTGGCACGTCAACGAATCTGCTCGTGGTTTCGGTTGCAGCTGAGATGGGCCTTGAAAAGTTTGGAATGTTCGATTTCCTGGTACCTGCCGTCATTGCCGGAAGCGTTGGAATTGTCTATCTCTGGCTTGTTGCCCCTCGCCTGATAGCGAAGCGTAACCTTGCTATTGCGGATAGTGCGCCTCGGATTTTTGCGGCGCATTTAGCTGTGTTGAAGGATAGTCCGATTGTTGGTGTGCCTCTGTCAAAAGCCGTGGAGTTGACTGATGGAAAAATGAAGGTTGCAGCCGTAGAGCGAGGAGAAGAAAAGCTGTTTACCCAGCCGGGTCTTGTTTTAAATGCTGGAGACCACCTGGTATTGCGGGACACTCCTGTTCATCTTAAAGAGTACGAAAAAATTCTCAAGGGTACCCTCTATCCGGCCGATGCGGAAGATGTCCCCATTGATGAAGAACACCCACTGGAGGCGCTGGATCAGCAGCTCGCTGAAGTGGTCATTATTGAAGGGTCTCGTCTCAACGGCAGTACCCTCAGCAACCACCGATTTGCGGAGCGGTACGGCCTGATTACCCTGGCTCTCCATCGGACCGGGAGGCAACTCAAGAAAATTCACGATGAAATCAGCGATATTCGACTGATGGTTGGTGATATCCTTCTGGTGCAGGGGCCTCGTGAGCAGATCTCGGAACTCAAGAAGCGCTCTGAGGTGCTCATTCTTGATGCCACGGTAGACTTGCCCTTTTCGAAAAAGGCACCGCTTGCCATGTTTATAATGAAGGGCATAATTCTCACTGCTGCGTTCGGGTTGCTCCCCATTGCCATCAGTGCCACTCTTGGTGCTTTGCTGATGATTCTTACCGGCTGTTTGAGTTGGCGTGATGCAACCAGGGCGTTGAGCGCACAGGTTATCCTCATAGTGGTTGCCAGTCTGGCACTGGGGACGGCAATGCTCAAAACCGGAGGGGCGGAATATCTTGGCTCGGTCTTTGTAGCCCTGGCAGGGAACGCCTCGCCTGCTTTTGTCATCAGCGGACTGATGCTGATGATGGCGGTGTTTACTAATATTATATCAAATAACGCGACGGCTGTTATTGGCACCCCCATAGCTATTTCCATTGCAAGTCAGATGGGACAACCGCCTGAACCCTTTGTGCTGGCGGTGCTGTTTGGGGCAAATATGAGCTATGCCACCCCCATGGCATATAAGACCAATCTTTTGGTCATGAGCGCCGGGGAATATACGTTTTCTGAATTTCTCAAGGTGGGAATTCCTCTTGTACTTATATTGTGGGGCATGTTTTCATTTTTGCTGCCGTGGCTTTATCTGTAGTGGTCAGTGTGAGAAGTGCAGGGTGATTTACTAACCTCGAAATAACAAGTTTCCAGTTTGTCGAGGTTAGATTTTTCTGGATTACCTTCAACCAAGACTCGCAGGCACAACCAGAACCGGAACTTTCGATTTTTTAAGTACTGATTTAATATTTTTGCCAACTGAAATCCCGGACAATAATCCTTCGCTGGCGCCCATGACAATCAGATCGCATTTAAATTCAGCCGCCTGCTTGAGGATGACTCCGACCGTATCGCCATCTTTGACCACGATCTCATAATTGGGGATTACGTAGTCTTCATCCTCTTTTTTGTTTTCCTTGCAGAATTCACTGAGAACAGTTCGCACCATCTGTTTTGGTGTTACTTTGCCGACAAGAGCGTGCTTGGCTTCTTCCTTGTTGTTTTTTAATATTTGCTGCCAGTTCTCTTGACCAAAGAGGCTTGACACATACCCTTCATAGCTGCTGGAAGTTCCCTCCATGACATGAAGTAAAATAAGTTTTGCGTCAAACTGGATCGCCAGCATGGCGGCTTGTTTGAAAGCCGCACGGCTGGCCAGGGATAGGTTTGAGGTAAACAGGATTGTTTTGTAAGCATTCGACATAGTGAACTATTCCTCATTGAAACGAAGCGCATCAAAGATGCAGTTTTTGTGGTGCCCAACCTTCATCTTGTGAATAAAGATCACGCTTGCCACCAATATGTGGCCATCCGAGCTGGATATTCCAGAATTTTTGTAAAATATATCGACTATCTTAGAATAACAACCGGAATTACTCTGTTGCCGTATTTGTTGATCCTTTTTATGTGGCTTTCAAATCGATCATAATTGAATGCAAAAAAATATCTCTTTTGTCAACATCAATAAAAGAGTCCCTTGTATGGTGGCCGGTTCCCTCATCGCTGGGGCTTCGTTTGTGTGTGCCGGAAAATTTATTATTCTCCTTAAAATTCCATCAGCTGCTTTGGCAAGATATCGACGTGGCAATGCTCTTTTGCTTTTGGCCGCAGGCACCGCTGGCGGTCTGATCATCGGTGGACTCATTGCGTTGGTCGATTATGTTGCTGCAACGATGATTTCTGTTGGTGCTAATCCTGCACTCTCCCATGTGGTGGCATTTACCCCCCGGCGATGTTGAAAGGGTGGTTTGATCGGGTGTTTATTTATGGGGAAGTTTATGCCAGTGCCAGGCACTTTGAACATGGCCGGTTGAAAAATAAACGGGCCATGCTTTCTGGCACGGTCGGGATCAGTAAAGAGGCATTTGGGGGGATGGTGGCCGGATAAAGCCTTACGCACCTGCCTGCAGCGCTTTTGGGTGGCATGAAAAAGAGATTAAACTCAAATAGTACTGCTGGTATGCATTAACGCCTGCAGTTAAAACCGTTAGTGGCTTTTGTCGCCATGGTCCGTGGGGGAGTGTTGCGTCTCCTCCCAAATGGTAAGAGGTGTCGGGTGTTGCGTGTCGGTGTATAAAAGCACGTTTCTTATTTCAGTAATCACAAAAACAATATAGAGCAGCATAAGGCAATGCATGAATTGTGACATGGCGTCCTCCATTGGGCATGAGATAACTGAAGCATGACTTCTGTTGTCCTCACAAACAAGAAGATTGTCTTTCTTGTTAAAACTGATAATGCCGAAGTGGAAAAAAGCCATTGCAAGCATGGGTTTTTGGGGTGGTGTATATCGCTAAAACGTGCTTTTGCGTCTGTGCCGGATCGCTCTTTTATGAGCGAAAACGCCGTTCCCATTCGTATTCACGACCGGTGACCTTGTCTTCCATGCCGCGGATTCTTCGTTCCAGATCGTCAAATTTTTTTCTGAGGCGTTGGGCGGCTGTTTTGGGCGAATGGACGTAGCTGTCGTAAAAATCGCGTTCTCCTTCGCTCTTAATAGGTTTTACTGGTTTGGGTTTCATGAAAAAGGCTGCTACCAGGTAGACGCCGATGACCGGCCAGAAACCACTGAAAATAAAAACCACGACCAGCGCTATTCTAACCCAGAACACAGAAAGGTCGAAGTATTCGGCGATTCCTCTGCATACTCCCAGGAAAACGCCGTTTCGCGAACGGTAGATGCCGCCTTGTTTCTCGTAATATCTTGTCATTTTTTGTACCCATCCTTTTCCTGATCTTCTGTCAGGATTGTCTCAAGGGATTCAATTCGAGCTTCCAGTTTTTCCAGTCCCTGATAGAGTTCCTGGATGATTTGTGCTTCTTCACTGTCAGTCGCTCCACTGGAACGTCGGTTGCTGCGAGTTTTGACAATTATTAATATCGTCCCGCAGATAAGCGTCGCTAGGGCGACAAGAGAGCCAAAAACTATGGTAACGATAATGATATTGAGCATGTTGTAGTAACTCCGATCCAGTGGTCTGGGGTATGCAGGGTTCCGTTTGAAACCATCCGGCACAGTTCGTCGGACAGGGCACGAAGAGCTTAAATATTTTCGCTCTGAGGACTGTCCTGGGCCGCTTTGATCCTGGCAAGTTCATTTTCAATTTCGTCATCTGCCGTGAGATTGTCAAATTCTGTTTCGACAATCGGTTTGTTCGGCATATTCACCAATTCGGCCTCTGCCTCCATTTGTTCGATTCGGCTTTCCAGTTTT
>JBBRDD010000065.1:0-22439 GCA_038204235.1 Desulfobulbales bacterium | reverse complement strand
AGTGGCCTCATCACAATACCATTAAAAACATTGAGTTGTCCTGGAATGACCTGTCTCTGGACGACCTTATTTTCATATCCATCTGCCTCGACAATTAAACGATATTCACCCTCTGGCAGATTATAAAATGCAAAGAGAGTTTTTGTAGCCCAGTCTCGGCGGTCCAGAGCATTTTCCACAAATTTGAACTCATTTTCCTTTGTTGGAACGAGTGTACGGTCGACTCGATCCCCGGTTAACCTTATTGATCTGATAGTTATGTTTTCTTCGGGCAACATGTACGTACCTGCAGGATTTTCGTCTTTGTAAAATTTTTGCCGAATAAAATCGACAATATTTCCATCGGGAGTTAATTTGAATGAAGTGGCACCTGTTTCGTTTGATCTGATGGCAACCTTGATACGCGCAGGTTCCACTCGAAAGGACTCGGCCAACAGGCTGATGTTATAGATACCTGGAGGGAACGGACCAAAGGCATGTGTGCCTCTATCGCTGCCCATGTTGATGAAAATACTGTCGGCCTGCCCACGACCTATGGGTGAAAGATAGAGTTGCAGGGAACCAACCTGATGTTCTTTATTCGATGTAAGATGGTAACTTACCGTTAGCATACCCCCTGGCGTCAGGGAACTGTTGGTCTTTGTTTTTTCACTTGGCGTAAGAATTGTGTTGATCAGGGATGCAACACGTCTACTATATAGAATATTGTTGTGGTCTTCATTGAAGCCATAAATCATTTTGGCTTCTGCCTGGACCCGGGGATCAAGCTCACTAGACAATGTGACGACGCCGTCATTGTTGGGACGTAAAGGATTGTGATTGCCCTCATGCCCAAAAAGTAAGTAGAAATCAAGGCCTTCTGACAAAGTTTTTCGATAAATGGATTGGACAAATTCACTCTGCTGCCCCAGATCTTTCCACGCTGGTATCACTCCTGGGGAGTATTTGACTCCCATCTCCGACAAGCTGTCGCCGCCCCATGGTGTAGAAATGGAAATAAACTTTTTTATCTCCGGAAACTGCCGACCATAGTCAACAAGAAATGACCTGACAACCAGTCCCCCCATGCTGTGCGCGACAATGTATAACTCTTTGAATTTGTATTTGGTCTTAAGATTATACATTTTCCAGAACAAAAGATCGGCCATGGATTTAAGGGATGCCCCGGAAGGGTAATAATAAAACCAGGGTTGATATCGATCCTGATCGATATTTGAAACTAAATACTCCCAACCGCGTGGTGAACCGGTTGCGCCGTGCACATAGAGGACAGGAATCTTTGTGGGATCATAAGGTTGCAGAAAATAGATGTTGCCGCCATTTTCTTTGAAAAATTCCAGCGGCTGCCAATAGCCTTTTATCCCGTTTTCATAATCAAACAAAGGAGCGTTTAAATCGGCAAGTGCCCCGGGAGATGTGCTATGTGAAGTGTCAGACTTTTTTGTTGCGACCAAAGTTCCAACTGGGAAATCGACATTGCTATCTTCTTGATTTTTAATTGAAATATCTAAATTGAGGAGCACACCACCAGACTGTTGAACGAGAAGACCTTTTTCACTGTACTGCCCGGATGGTTCTCCGTGCTGATATATCGAGTCGTGGTTAATATCAACAAATGCAAAAATAAAATATTCGCCTTTGGGCACCATTAATTCGTATGGCCCAGCTTCATGCAACTTAGTGAAGTGTGTAACATTACGATGTGACCCGAATTTTGAATAGGCGGCAACCACAATAAATGCGTTACCCAACGGAAATGATTTTGTAACTGTTCCGACAAGGATCGTGGAATTATTGATAGTCTCGACTTCTTGACGAAGATTGTAAATCGAACAGCCTGTTAGCCACAAGGTGAAAAAGCATGCTAACCCGATGATACAAGCTGGTACAAAAGAATGTATTAAAACTGATTTTGGTTTCATTATTTTACCTATCTACGTGACGTGAGCGAAAAGTTAAAGTAATGAGGGCCTGACCTGAACTTGAAGAGATATGGCACTTTAAGGCTATTTATCGTAATTTTCCATTGTAAAAACAGAGCACATTAAGCGTGTTTATCGGAGTGGTTCCGAAAATTAAACAATTTACAAGGTGGAAAGTCTGCTGCGAGAACAAGCTAAGAATAAAGGAGCAGAAAACGGCAAAATGTGTTGGTGGTCAGAGAGTTGAGTTGATGATTCCGTGCTTTCATAAGAAGTATCTTCTACTCCCGCCAACGATATGCCTCTTGGTGATCTTAACAATTTAAGACCAATTGCAAATTCAGACGCTTCCTGATGCCATTTGGCTCCCTGCTGTTATCTGGTCCGCATCTGGGTCATCATTAAACGATGGCAATTTCTGCCAAATATCCGCATATGATCAGGAGGTATATAATGAAATTTGCTTAAGCTGTTAATTTCCATCTGCCGTACCAGTCAACGCTGCCGGAGCTATGGTCAATGGAGTTGCGGCAGGGCTGTTTACCCATAGCGTTCTTCTCTATAAACGATTCTACCTACTCTCAAAAGTTTTTTCGGGTAGAAGCACCGGTTAACCAGTGCTCCCCCAGCGAGCAGTGCAGAGGGACTCACCCTTTAAACGGTTTTCCGTATAGCACTGAATTCAACCAATACAATTGAACAAGAAATGGTGGCCTCTGGTTGCGCTTACAATGGCATTACCCTCTTTGAGTGCATGAGATTGTGGTGTTCAACGTTAGTCTGATGAAGAAAAATTGCTGTTTTACTGCTTTGGTACTGGCAGATTTTCAGCCTTGCTCGTTGATCAAGAAAAACCTCAACACATTCCGGACAAAATTGACTGCCGGCATGCCTCTGGATTTCATCCAAAGAGCCTTCTGGTACCAAGTGCTATTAAAGATTGTTCCCCTGGAAAGTCAAACCAGTTGGAACATATTGAAAGCCGATATTTTTCTAGAGAATATCTGCAGGAATTCATCAGCATATTGGCTCTATGGTTAGTTTGCCAGGGGATGTTATCATCGCCGACATAATTTTCACAAAAAGAAAAGGCGGGATCTCATACAGGATCCCGCCTTTTTTACCTAGATGGCCAGGATGCTACTTTTCACTGCGCATCGTTTTTGCCAGTTCTTTAATTTCACCCAGGTCTTTGGTCATCTCGTTCCAACCATACCAGTAGGCATAGTCCGGGCTGATATGAAAAAATGCCTGATAGGTGCGCATCCGATGTTTCATATACATCTGGACCAGGACTTGATCAATGTAGGAGAGCTTATCAAGATCCTTGTCCCATCTTTCTCCATTGGTGTGCATAAAGGTCAACAGGAATGGATAGTTGGCTGGATATCCTGCTGGTTTTTTGATCAGGCCGTCTTTATACAGGGCGGCGACAGTTTCAATCGCATCCGCCATAAGGCGATCCGCCTTGATCATGATTGAATCCCCCATGTCGAGCTGTTCCTTGACGTATTTTGCCGAGTGACACTGGGAACAGATTTTAAGCATCTTATCTCTTTCTTTCTGCCACGATTCCTGATCGAGTTTAGCCATACGGACTGCCTTGACTGCATCGAGAATGGGCGTTGGCTTGCCGGTAACCGGGTCAAGAACCCCAAGGGCCTTTAGAATGGTAACGCGGTCAGCCGCAGCCTGTTTGTCATCCGGCAGAGGTAATCGAACTCCGAGAAATCCCCACGCTGTTTCATTGGCATGGTTGCCATCGGCCATATGACAGGTTTGACAGCTCGGTGCTGCTGCCCCTTCGGGGAGGTCGCCATGTTTTTTGGCAAACCAGCGTTCTCCGTGTTTGGAACTTGACCACATTTCCCACTGTGGATGATCGTATCCCATATGGCACTGCTGGCAGGCAAAGGGATTAACAGCTTCTTTTTTGGAAAAAGCGTGACGGGTGTGACATTCGTCGCATGAATTGTTCTGGTAGCGATACCCCTTGCTGGCCAGTTCTTTCTTTTGCTCCTCAGTCTTGATTCCCATATTGTGGCAACCGCCGCATCCTCTGCCACCTTCAATCAATTCGTCAGGCGCCATGTGGGTAGCCGGGATTGCATTTAAGCTGGTCCATCCAAAATTATGCTTGCCATGGGAAAACTGAGTGAACTGTTCCTCATGGCAGGACTGACAGACTTTTTCATCGGGTAAAACCGCCAGCTTATAGTCTTCGGCGTTTTTGTGCGCCTCTCCATGGCAGGCAGAGCAAGAAATGTCATTCTTGGCGTGTTCGCTGATTTCCCAATCCTTGACCTGGCCGGGTGAAATCTTTTGGTGACACTCAATACAGACATCGGCTGCATGAGCAACACCGGACAGCAGCAGCAGGGAAAAGATCCCCGCCAGAATCCCTTTCATCGTTTTCATCATCTGCCTCCTCCTTCGTTAAAATTATCAGGCAACCCCCGCTGATTGGGGGCTATGGGTAGCAATTTTAAGGACATGTGGGGCGAACTAAATTGTTGATGCCACTGTACTTAAGTACCTGCTTTAACGCAGGGGCATTAACACTGTCATCAAATGATGTCTGGAGGTCAATACTGACGCATTATTACACTTGTTTTCCCTACCTGATGTTATTTTTTTGCAGCAGGGATTATCAACAAGATTGAGCAACATGACAATCAGAACAGAAAATAGCCTTTGTTTCAATGGGTGTCTTTGTGCTTCCGCAAAGACACCTCTTGTTTTTGCAAAACGAGGCAGAAAATTGATAGAATGGGACTTTAAAAATTTTGTCCATTGCGGACGTGCCGGGGCCATCACGAATCTGCAGCACAACGTCAGTCTTTCGGTCAGGAGCTGCAGAGTTGAACGGACCACCATCCCTGGCAGTCATTCACGAGTTGTTGTTTCTGTCATCGATAGTATCTACCAGCATTTTCATGCTGTTTATTGAGCATTGAAATTGTGGTCGCAGGATATACAGTTGGTTCAGGTCAATAAAGCATCATAGATGACAAATACTTCTCTCACTACTTTGACTGTTGACCGAATATAAACAATCATATATCTGATCGAAGAGGTGGCATTATGAGGTTGCGAGGTAAAAAGATTTCGAAAGCTTACCAAAAACTGGTCTTCGTCAACGATAAAGATGGCAAAGAATACGCGTGTTATGCAGTTGATCTTGCAAACCATAAAAAAGGTCGAGGGCTTACCAAAAATGAGCGGGAAAAATGTATGGACTTAAGTTTTGTGCTGGGCGAGACATGGTAAGCGGGATCGGGAGGAGTGTGACCGACGAGATATTTTTTTCAGAGATTGACTGTCATACCCGTATTGATGGGAGTTATGCATGTTTTATATCCTTTCAGAAGGATACAAGGTGAAAAGTTCGAGTATATTCTCTTTTGAGAATTGGTTTCTCAAAAGAGAATATACTTGAAAAACCAATTCTCAAATTCCGTCTACGCTCTCTTCGTTTTTAATTCGGTTTTTCAGCGCATACATTGTTGTTGAACCTGAAGACCAAAACATAAGCTTTCCTTCCTTGACAAGATCATTGGCCAGATTTTTCAAATCGCGTGGCTTGGTCTCAGGATCACAGCAATAGAAATCCTTAATGTACAACTGTGGTTTGGGTGATGTTTCCGCCTTCTTAAGAATTGCAACCTTAAGTGCTTCTTTCGTTAATTGCATCTGGAACCTCCTAAAGGGTCTCAAATCAGCAGCAGATCTGCCAGAACATGGGAAAAAAATTTCCGTGTAAACGATGTAGCGGAGCTTCACCCTTTACATATTTGAGACAAAGAAAGGGTGGACAAGACCCTTTTCTAATGTTTTATATTGCAATCAGTGTGCCCTTTTGTGGATATTCGATTCTTTTTATGTAAATATATGAATTCATATACATAATTGACAGGTGATGGGGCTGCATTTTTGCAGAGAGAATTCTGCTATATGAGCTCATATATAACCAATGGTTATATATGACCGTTCAGAATTGATCTGGTTAGATGAACCGCGATCTCTCTTTGCCTTACCTGTCGACCAACAATCAGAGCTATATTTCGATTGATTCAACCAACTGATAAACCTTTCGTCGGGTTTTCCATTCTGAAATGAGGTTGAAGGCATTCTTGTTTTCGATATCAGAGAAAATACCATAATTCAGGCACCCCTCCTCCTTTTCGAGCTGCTGAAGTAAGGAGAGGAGTGTCAGTAAGACCTCTTTTTGCTTTTAAGGAAGAACGTGCATGAAAATCCTGAGGGTAGGCATCATTCTCCTCTCCTTATATCTTATTAAATTATCTTCAGTTATTATGCGACCATTACACCTTTGGTTCACCGGGATCAACTCTAGTTCTTGTCATACTTGTTATTCTTGTTTTTCTTTTCGTTCCTGTCGTTCCTGTCGTTCCTGTTGTTCCTATTGTTCCTGTTGTTCCTATTGTTTTGATCGTTTCGATCGTATTTCTTTCTATTCTCTTGTTGGAAATGTCGCCCTTCGTTCTGATTATGTCGTGCTTTCTGAACGCCCCAATTATTGTTTTTTTCCCAATGCCTGTCTTTTTTCCAGTTGTTCCAGTTTTTTTGAACCTCACGATGATCTCTTCGCTCGGGGCTCCAGCGATGTCCTTTCCACTGATGCTTCCTGTAATCATCCCTCCAGTTTCTGTTTACCCCATTATAAAAAGAGGGAGGTTGTCGATGGTAACTCCAACCCGAGTTATAGTCATGCGATCGATACCATCGTCCTTGATACGGACGCCACCACCAACCATCATTGAAAAATATATCCACATCTACGTCGGGGGCAACGTAGATATACGTGTTTGGCAGCACCACCATTCTCGGTGGTTCATGAAATCGGATGACCGGCGGTAGCGGTAAAGAAAGACCAATATTTACAGTTACCTCTGCCATCATTGGCAGGGGAAATGAAAACATCAGTGTCAGCAGTAATATTCCAAAAAAAAGTTTTTTCATTTTGTAACCTTCGTTTTGTTTCCATGTCCTCTTCGGTATCATGAAAGATTTATCCTCATAGTTTTATCTCACGCACTGTACTCACTGTACACTTAGCAAGCTCTGTTCCAGATGCCTGGGCTTGCCGGTTAATTGTTTATCAGGTTGATATGAATCAATAATTAATCTGAATGGTATTGCCCTTACGATCGCAGCAAGTCGATTGCCAAAGGTCATATCCGACCTTTGGTTGTATTTGGCCAATTTCCAATCAGAAGCCCAAAGAAACACCAAGGCCAAAGTAATCAACCTTGTTGTTGTAAAACTGGCCGTAAGGGTCAAACCCATCGTACCATTCAAGCATCAGGCGCAGACGGCGCTGGCCCGGATTGGGATGACCGAATTCGAGACCGACCTTAATACTGGTATCGATATCCCAGTCATGCTCTTCCAAACTTTTCATGTCGACCCCACCGATCGGTCTGCCATTCCAGAAAAGCGTTTGGCTGCCCTGGTACTCGATTCCCCAGTGGCCGCTCGCCGGCTTGAGGTCGGACGGTTCCTTATGCACCAGATATTCACCACCGCCGTACACCCGCCAGTTCCGCCATTGTCTGGCATAGAGCAACTCAAGAGCCTCGTAGCTGAGATTGATCCGTTCCGGAGGATTATCGCCGAGGAGGAGTTCATCCCCCAGGTGGGAACTTTGGTGATATACGCGGAACCGAAGGGAGTTGTCGCCATACCGGTAGGTAACGGGAAGACCGATAGTATAATCGGCATTGATCAGATTGGCGGAAGGGGTGTCGAGGTTGAATTGGCCGAATAAGCCGGCTTCAAGACTAAATTGCAGGCCGTCTCCCTCCTTCCCGCCAAAAAACCTGTAGAACCCGAAGGTTTCTCCAAAGCCGACAAAGGCCATGGTGTTTCGCAATCCCTGGGATTTGAGACTATTGACACTGACATAGAACTGCGGCTGTTTTGGGTCAGCGATGAGTGGCTGGAACAAATCACCTGTTGGAAAGGTTTCCCCTTCCCCGGTTATCCCCATAAAGGTGACAGGTGCCGTCGGATTGCCCCCGATAGCAGGCTCAGGCTGCACCACAATGGACATTCTCTGCAAACCGTCTATTTCCAGCAGCTTCCTGTTTGCCTCTTCCTCGCGTACGGGGTCCTCCTGGAAAAGAGTAATCGTGGCAACCCCTTTTTCTATTTGCAAAGTATAGCTGTCTCTCTGCCAGTGCAGGTCACGTTCGAGGACCGAGACAATATACCCGGCGAGAAATGCATCGCCGGTCCTGTCTACAGCTGCCATGGTGGGGGAAGGGGAGCCGACTACCGCTATCCCCAGAGTAATCAGGGCGATGGCAAGCAGAGTGGTTGTTTTCATGTAATTCTCCTTTTTGCAACCGCTCAAGCCGATATCGCTTCCTGCATGATTTTTATAATCGTGTCCTCGACTTCCTGTGCTGCCCCGGCCAGTTGTGGCGAGTTGAACATCGCCAGAAGGGTGGTAGGCTTCAAGGTGGCCAGAATGGTTTTGCCATCTTCCCGGTAGATGGAGATCCGACAGGGCAGGGCGGTGGAAATGCTCATATTCTGTTCAAGAACCTTTTTCGCCTGTTGCGGCTGACAGACCTCGAAGATCTGGCATTCCCGGGTGAACTCGACTCCTTTCTTGGTCATGGTTTCCTGGAGATTGTGGACCTGCATGATCCCGAAATGATTGGCCGGGACGGCAATCTGTAAAGCAGCTGCTACTTCACTCACACTTTTGTCAGTGGATAATTTGATCAGCATAATTTTTGTTTTCCTCATTAAATATGAACTGTTTAAGATAGTGCACTGTCAGGGGCGGGCTCTTTTTCCTCAATTACCAATGAGTAAAGGAAAATTATCCCTACGTTTTCGTTGATGATTTTACAGCTTTTCGTCTTGTTGGTGGCGAGGTATACCGTTTGTTGCCAACGGATATGTGCTAAAGGGCTGTTTTTCGTGCAAAGCGATTCCTGCCAGGTGATCCAGTTCGGCGTCTGTTGTCGTGGGAAGAAAGCGCTTCCGATAAAGTTCGTCGTGCAGGATAGTCACGACAGCAACCATGGGTGTTGCGATTAAAACCCCCAATACACCGAAAGCGGCGATGCTGAGGAGCATGGAAAAGACTACCGCCAACGGATGTAATTCCAGGCGCCGCGCCATAATGTAAGGGATGATCACATTGTTCTCGAAGACTTGAACAGCAATATAGACAAGCACGACCCACAGCGGAGTCAGTCCGCCTTGGCCGACAGCCAGTAAAAGCGCCGGCACGGCACTGAGTATCGGACCCAGAAAGGGAATCGCTTCCAGAACAAAGGCGACCAGCCCCAGAACCAGCGCATCCATGAAACCAAAGATCGGCCACATCAGCATGAAAACCAGCATGCCTATGGACATCATCCCCAGCAGTGTCGCGCCGGCCCACATAGGAACAAATTTCCCGATACGCTGCAGGATAGTCACCAGCTGTTCGTGGTGGCGCTCAGGGAAAAGGGCAATTATTGTACCAAGGATCGGGCGGGGATTCATGAGCATAAAGATCACCCCAAAAAAGACCGTTACCAGAACAACCAGTATCTGCGCACCGTTGAATGCTACTGCCGTGAAGCTGCCGAGTGCGTCTCTAATCATCTTGCTCAAACTGGCGCGAAGCGTGTCCACCGCTCTAGGAGAAGCCGGTGGCGTTGGCTTTTTCTTTCGTGGCGCTACTTTCTGATTTCCCGGCACGGAACTGTCTTCAGCAATTTCAGTGCTGACTTCCGCCTGGAGTTTTTCCTCGAAAATCACCGATTGCTGCTCAATTTTAATCAGGGGTTTCTGGAGACGTTCCCAGTATTCAGGCAAGGTTTCCGAGATGGTAACCACCGAGGTCTTCATGGGACCGAAGAATGCCCAGCATGTCAAACCGATCACAACGATCGATCCCACCGTGAGCAATCCAGTCGGTATTTTTCTTCCACCTTTTCTGGCCCTCATCCAGGTTATCACCGGATTGACTGCAAGAGAAATAAACAGAACAAGCATAAGGGACAACAAAATGGGAGAGAGGAGTGAGAATGTTCGGATGAAGGCAAGAAGTGCCGCGCCAAGAACTATATAGAAAGAAATCGAACATGGCTTTGGGTCTGCTGTGAATTTGTTTGGCATAACACTTTCTGTTGAAGATTTACTCAAAGTCTAACCTTGATACACGGTACACGGGATTTTTTTCAGCACCTCCCTTGTCGTGAACTGTTTTCTTAATCTCACCGGCTGTTGGCCGGGGCGTCGCTAGCCTTTGCGCCCGCGCAGAACCCCCAATATCTGCTCAATGATAGCCAGGCCCATGGTAAGATTTGAACCCGCACTGAACACATCACTCCAGATGCCATGGACCTCGATATGAACCAGTTGACGACGCAGGTCACAACATATGGCCATGCGGTTCTTGGCCTCCTGGATCTTTTTCATTTCCTGATTGAGAAACATGTCATGTCCTTTTTCAATTCCGCAAGGCTCTGGTCAAAAGCCAGCGGTTTTTGTCCTAGGTGTCGGCTGAGGGCAATAAAGACGCCCACTCCTGCCAGCAGGCTGGCCGCCGCCGCGGCGACAAGTCCGTAAATTCTCCATTCGGGCGGTAAGATGTACACCCCGGCCAGAACCAGCAGCAGGAGGCCAACCATGGAAAAGACCACCGCCATACAGGTCAGCAGCCATGCCTGAACAAGGCGTATCTTGGCTTCGCGCAACTCCAAAGCCAGCAGTTCCAGGCGATCTTCGATGATTTGGCCGGCTAACCCGCTGAATCGCCCGGCAGCCCCGGTAAACTTGGAAATGATCCGCGGAAGTCTGCTCATGTTATTTCCTTGACATGAACCAGCCCAGCAGCAGGCCACCGAGAAATGTGCCGCCTATGGCATAGTATGGTTTTACATGAATGAATTCGTCAGCCTCTGTGACTTTACTCATAAGCTGCTTTTCAAGATCGCCGAACCCGCTTTTGCTGGAATCCAGGCGTTCTTTCAGAGCCTCTCTGGCTAATTTGATTCGATCATCCAACTCTCCGGATGTTGCATCTACGAGGGCTCGGGCATGGTCAATGATGTGCTGCATTTCTTCACTCATTTTTTGGGTATGATCTTGCGTGTTTTTCATGTTGGTAACTCTCCTTGAGGTTATTTTTTCTACTCAGTGTATTACTGAAACATGCACATTGGTCTGCGTGGACAGACCCTCGCTATGGAGGCTAAGCTTTCTTGCCGAAAAGACTCCATGGCGTTAGAGCTGATCTTTCTTTAGTAGTCGATCAGATTCTGCCCATTAAGAGCAGAATCACGATTATAAGCACTATCAGGCCGACTCCACCGCTGGGCCTATATCCCCATGATCGGCTATGCGGCCAGACTGGGATCAATCCCAGAAGCATCAGTATCAAAATTATGAGCAGGATAGTACCTATTGACATTTTTCATTCTCCTGGAAGTGTGACGGCTGCATTGCCGGAAACGTCGCTGTCATCCGGCGGCAAGAGCACAAAACTTTCATTGCTTATATTTGGTGACGGCATCTTGAACAGCAGTATTCAATGCACTCCATCCATGTTCCACTCCGTACTTAAGCTGCTCCCAGGAGTCTTCACCAGCCGCACCCATCTCTTTCACCTTTTTCCTGATAGCTACCACCTCCTGTTCCAGCGTATCTATCTGCTTGCTATATTTGATACGCGCGTCGGCTGCGGAAGTCCTGGCCTGGGCCTTCAGTTCGGCTAATTTAGCCAGCGCCAGTTCCACCTCTGCCTCAATTTTTTCCTGATAGACTTCTTTAGAGCTCATATGAGTCGATTCCCTATCTTTTCAGAATTAAGCTTCTTTTGGCTTTTTATACAGTTGGACTCTATCGCTGCCACTGCTCCCGCGCCGGATGTCAGCAATACAATCTGCCTGGAGCGGGTTAGATGCGACGACCCTGAATGACCCGAATCAGAATCATGATGACCGCAAGAACCAGAAGGATATGTATGAACCCGCCCATGGTGTATGAAGAGACAAGACCAAGAAGCCAGAGGACAACGAGGATGGTTGCAATTGTTCCGAGCATGTGATTTCTCCTTTTAGAAATGAAGTATATGCTGGATGAAGTCCCGAACCTTCGGCACCAGGCTCACCTTAAGTGATCCTGATGAAAAGGCGGCGATAAGACAGTCAGCCGGAAGAGCTGGGTCGCTCTCTTTATTTCTGTTATTTCAATTATTGTGCCAACCTGGTGCACATTGAAGTAAATCATATAACATCCTGATAATGTATAATAATTTATCGATGTATAATATTTTTAGCTGAACTGTTGATTGCACTCAGGTGGTCATATACAACCGATGGTCATATGTGACCTTTCTGCAATGTATTGACTATCCGGTCAGTTTTACAGTAATTATCTTCTGTCATGGCCATATCCGCCTCTGTCATGGCCATGACCGCCACCTCGGTTATTTCCTCCATCTCGGTCATGCCAGGGATATGGGAAAAAACATCCACCAAGAGAGAGCAGTATTAGCAACATTACTAGTGTCGACATCATAACTTTTTTCATTTCAATCTCCATTTTTCTTGTTTGTCGATTCTCTACGGACTGATCAAATTGTGAATCTCTTCATGCTGTGTCAGGCTCATGTGCCGGGGTAAAGATAGCGGTAGTGACGTCCCTGAACGAAAGCTATTTTTATTGGCTCCTCTCTCTATAGAGCAATCCCTGTTCCAGGCATTATGAAATTGAATAATATCTGCTAACTATCTATTATCAATGTTAAAAAGTTTTTAAAAAGGCATATGGGGAAGACGTTGACGGTTATTGAATTAAGGTCATATACGACCATCGGTTACATGTGACCGTTTTAAAAGAGCTGCCAGTGGCTCCATTATCCCTAGTCTTACTGGTAATTGTATGGAAAATCAGGATGATGAATGACATCCAGGTAAATACAAAGAAGCTGGCCCAAAGCTTGCTTTACCATGACACAAACATCACGATTAGAAGGAAAGAATTTATTCAAAGGAAACAATGCAACATGACAAGAATATAGACCGGCCAACGCGGCCCAACCGTGTTGGTCATCATCATGAATTGTACTCACTGGATATATGGTTGGCTGGATTACATCCGGTTTATCTAGGATCTCATTTGAAAATATCCATTACGAATGATCAAAAACCAATAAACTCAGCTCGATGCTATACAAATAGCGCAGAGAGGGCATTAAAATGAAAAATAAAAAAGACATTCATATTCTTTTAATCGAGGATGATACTGACGACGCCTTTATTTTCATGGATATGGTCTCCGATGAGAAGACCGGCACCATCGGTATTGAACATGTGACCAGTTTAACCGCCGGGATCGAACGAATCAGAGAAGGCGGGATCGACATTGTGCTTTCCGACCTCGGCTTGCCGGAAAGTCGGGGGCTTGACACTCTTGATCTCCTGCTGCCTGAGGTGGGGAGGCGATTACCAGTCATCGTCCTTACCGATCTTGCAGACCAGGCAATCGGTGCCGAAGCGCTGCGCGCCGGCGCGCAGGATTACCTTTTTAAGGAAGAGGTGACCGGCAGCTTACTGGTCCGCTCCATCCTCTACGCCATCGAGCGAAAAAAGATGATGGTCGAGAGGGAAAAACTCAGACAGGAACTTGAAGATGCTCTCGAAAGGGTAAAATTGTTGTCAGGATTTTTGCCAATCTGCTGTTCGTGTAAAAAGATCAGGGACGACAAGGGATACTGGCAGCAAATCGAGTTGTATATAATGAATCATTCCGAGGTCGAATTCAGCCACGGCATCTGCGAGGAGTGCTCCAGAGAACTCTATCCCGAACTTCATGCTAAGGGATCAGAATGATAAAAACCAACCTCTCCACTATCAGCCTAAAGGCAAGGACAGTGGGCATTCTCGGACTCCTCATCTTGCTTGCTCTGGTCGCCATGGGCGCCACAAACTATTTCTACGGATCGAGTCTTGCCATCCGGAAAACGCTTAGTTTGTCCAAGGAGAAGATGACAAACGACGCCCTGCGCATCGAAAATAAGATGGCGGACGAGAAAGCGGAGCTGATAATTCTGCGGGAAGTCCCACCAGTGCGGGGAATCATCAGAGCAGAGGACAATGGCGGAATCGACAAACAGACAGGGGTCAGGATTGCATACTGGTATACCCGTACGGAAGAGATATTTGCAGCGTTTCTCAATAGTAAGCAAGTTCAATACAACCAGCTCTGCTATCTTAACGAACAAGGCAGCGAACTCGCCAAGGTTACCATGGTCGAAGGCACGGTAAAAGTCACTCCACGGGACCAGCTGCGGAAAAAAACGGAGTATCCCTACGTTGCCGAGGCCATAAGGCTCCGGGAAGGCGAAGTATATTTTTCAAATGTCAGATTAAATCGGGCTGACGGGAAAATTATGAGCCCGCACCTGGCGAGCATGCAAATAGCCACTCCGGTATATGATGAAAGGAACAACGCCCGCGGCTTGATTGTTATGAGCCTTTCAACACGATGGCTTTTTTCGAATATCGATACTGCTGCACCTGATGCGAAAAAATATCTTATTAACCAGGACGGATATTTTCTTGTCCATCCTGATCAGACTAAGGAGTTTGGCTTTGACCTTGGCTTCAAATATACGCTTAACAATGAGTATCCTATGATCTCCGAGGAGATGCTGGCAACCGAATCCGACATCAGTTATCACGGAGAATTCAAACATATCTGGGGATTTCAAAAAATTTTCTTTGACCCCGGCAATAGAAAACGCTTTTGGTCTTTGGTCTACGAAATACCGGAAGCTATCGCCTTACGTGACGTTTACAAAATACAAAAGAGAATGGTCCTTGTCGGCCTGGTTATTATTTTCTTTTCAATCGGCTTTATTTTATGGATCTCACTGAGAGAAATCATTTCTCCTCTGACTCGTCTGATAAAAAATGCAAAAAGAATGGAGGCGGGCGACCTCTCGGTACGACTGCCTGAAGATAAGGGTGCGGTCGAATTTATCATTTTACATCAAACTTTAAATTCCTTTGTCGAAAAACAACAGAAAGCCATTGATAATTTCGAAAAAGAGCTCGCTCTGAGGACGAGAAAACTTGAGGCCAGCAACCGGGAACTCCAGCAGTTCTCCTATATTGCCTCCCACGATCTGCAGGAGCCGCTTCGAAAAATAACCGCCTTTGGCGATCGCCTGGTGGCTCATGCTGGCGAGACACTGGATGAAAAAAGCAAAGATTACCTGAAACGGATGCAATCTGCCGCCAGCCGGATGAAACAACTGATCGAAGATCTGCTCAATTACTCGCGAGTCTCGACCCAGCCCAATCCGTTTGAGATTGTGAGCTTTGAAAAACTGATTGAGGAGACAACAGCGATCCTTGAACACCGTATTGCCGAGACCGGCGGACAGATCGAAATAGAAGGAAAACTGCCGGCAGTGCATGGTGACCGGTCTCAGCTTCAGCAGCTCATCCAGAACCTTCTGGCGAACGCCTTAAAGTATCATCAACCAGATCTCCCCCCCAAAATAGTCATTTCAGGCCGCACACTTGCCGGTAGTCTCACTGAGATCAAGATTACGGACAACGGCATCGGCTTCAACGAAAAATATCTTGACCGCATATTTGTCCCGTTTCAACGTCTCCACACGCGGGATGAATATGAAGGTACCGGCATTGGCCTGGCCATCAGCCAGAAAATTGTCCAGAGACACAGAGGGACAATCACGGCCAAAAGCCGGCCCGGTATCGGAAGTACATTTATCATTACGCTGCCGACGACAGAGGAAGTGTAACTCTATTATCTGCAAAAAATTCAAAAAGAGGTCTTACCATGCGTAAACAAAGCAAGCCGTTGACCATACTTATGGCTGATGATGACGATGAGGATTACATGCTGACCGTAGAGGCCTTCCAGGAGGCGCGGATATCAAACCCCGTGTACCGTGTGAAAGATGGAGAAGAACTTATGGAATATCTGCTTCTTGAGGGCAAATACTCTTCACGGGAAGAAGCGCCTCTCCCTTCTCTCATCCTGCTCGACCTCAATATGCCGAGAAAAGACGGCAGAGAGGCATTACAAGAGATTCTCGCCCATGTTGATCTTCGCAGAATCCCGGTGGTGGTAATGACCACCTCAGATGCCAAGGAAGACATCGCCCGATGTTACGAAATTGGTGCAAATTCGTATATTGTCAAGCCAATTACCTATGAAGGACTGGTCAAGGCAATCAGGCTGGTGGGGCAATACTGGCTTGAGATGGTCGAACTGCCTTAATTGGAAGGTATAAAATGCTGCGGCCATGTTGCCTCATTATTCTATGTGCGTTTTCGCTGTTTGCAGAGCAATATTTTTATCCTTAGTAAATAACCGCCACATCATTTCTGACGAATGAATACCGGCGTTCTTGTCTTGGCCTCTGGATAAATACCAATCTCCAAAGAGTTCCACTGTCGCAAAGGGATGCTTTTCGGTGCAGAACAGACCGCAGGGATTTTCTTCCTTGAAGAAAATAGTTTCATCCGGGTCTTCATCATAGGACATGTTTGTCGGCAGGGTGATTTGCGATACATCTACGTTTTCTGCTTCTTTCTCATCAAGCCAGTCTGAGATTTTCATTTGATTTTTTTCTCCTTCAGAGTTCTTTCTAACGTGAGACTCGCCCGCAACTTCCTCAAGAATTGACAACTCCATGAAAAAGTTACGTGGCCACTGTCTGCGAGGTATCAAGGATAGCAAGCAACCCATGAGCAGCGTCTCCATGTGAAACATCCGACGATTCCTGCAGGGACAGAAGGCGGTTAATCTGCTGGTCCGGCAGCAGATAGAATGTGATATAGTTTCTCCCGTTATTTGCTGCTGGAAAAAAATCATCCAGCGCGCTTTCCCATTGATCGGCCCAATCGGTGCCATAAGGAAGGAGTGAATTGTGCACATCATGCACGTATGGGACGGTTCTTGCTATTCGCTCAAAATCAGCGACAAGCCCCTGGTGAATGGGCATTGTGGCCTGATGGAACGCTTCTATCTGCTCCACTATGTATTTGCCACTTGCCGGAATCTGCGCCGGAAGGGCAAGCTTGAGTAAGGGGACGGCGTGAGCGTTACCGGTGGATTCATACCTTTTGAAAACTTGATCCGCACTGTCACGTGTTGATGCCAGCCAGATTTTTACCGACGGTACAGGCTTGTTTTGCAGGAGACGAAGCCAGGCCTCAAACCGTTTTGTAATGCCGCCGAATCGGGATTTTTCCAGTCGTGCCTTGATGTTTTCCAACTCGCTGAAGGGATCTTCCTCATTGGGATCGGTTTCTCCCTGCAGGGAACGATACGTGGCGATTTCATCTTCGTTGAAGAAAAAAAGCTGCTCCCGCAGATCTTCTTCGTTGGTATCGAGTATCTCGGCTATGGCAAGGACCAATCGAGCCTGCCAGAGTTGCAGGTCCGTTGTGGTCGTAACGTGTTCTATACCATATTCATGGAGCAGAGAAGAAATGATTCCATGCTTGAAATCAAGCGGTTCTTTTCCTGCCTGGGCAGGGCTTGAGTCTGTGGTCAGTCCGCTTAGTTGGGCAACAAGATGTTCTTTTCGCTCACTGATATCATGGATCAACCGTAAAAAGTGTTCACGATTGTCTCCAAGAGGAGCAGGAACATGTGCCTGGCATAAGCCACGTTTCAGGAAAAGTTCAGCTTCGGAATTGGTGGCAGAGCCGGGGCCATGTTCCACCACCTGCAAAAAGTGCAGGGGGGTGAAAAATAACATCAGCGGATAGTATTTCTCGTTGAAAATATCGGTTTCCGGGAATAATAACGTGTCAAAGAAGTTCATAGTTGTACCCATAGGTTGTGAAAAAAGTATCAAGAAGTGACGGAATAGCTCTGGTTTACTATAGATAAAGCAACCTTTATGCCAGGTTTTTCTGGATGGGCGTCAGGTAGTCTATCATTTTGATTTGTATTGAATAATCAGACGAGTTGGAGTTCTTGACTTGTCGTCATCAGCCAATGCAAGAGGTCATATTTGCTCAAATGGTCACATATGACCTCTTTGGGGGGCTTCTAGGTACTGGTGGCGATCAGCATCAGTTTCTTCAAGAACTGGCGAGTGTTCGTTTGTTTCCATCATGATTCAGGTTCATCTACACTTTCGGGGTCCGGGGCAAACTCAGGCTAAAGTTCCTTCGCACATTCCGGACAAATGCCGTGGTTGAACTCAGCTTCGGTGTGGCTCTGAACATAATCTTCCACCTGGCTCCAGAAGCCCTGGTCGTCACGGATCTGTTTGCATTTTGCACAGATCGGGACAATGGCCCGGAGGGTGCGGATTTCATCAAAGGCTTTTTGCAGGGCATCTTCGATTCGCTTACGATCGGTGATGTCGATAAAGCTGATGACCGCTCCTTCGATCATATTGTCGATGGTGCAGTAGGGGAGAATGCGCATCGTGTACCACAGTCCCTCGGTCGTCTGCACATCTATCTCCCTGGGGGTCAACTTATCCAGAACTGCCTGAACATCAGCAACCAGGTGGTCATACCTTGTCAGATTGGAGACAATATGGCCGATGGGCCGTCCCGCATCGGTCTTGATCAGGTTAATGATCCGGGTAAGGTCTGGGGTGAAACGAAGGATGCGCATCAGGTGGTCGACAAAGACCGTACCGATGCCGGTGCCGGCAACCATATTACTCATGTCATTGTTCGCTCTGGTCAGATCTGCGACATTGCTCTGCAGTTCGGCGTTGACCGTAGCGAGTTCCTCGTTGGTCGACTGGAGTTCTTCCTTGGAGGTCTCCATCTCTTCATTGGTGGACTGGAGTTCTTCGTTGATCGACTGCATCTCTTCAATAGAGGATTTAAGCTCTTCGTTGGCTATTTGCAGGAATTGTTCCTTGGTTCGCAGTTCCTGCCTGAGAGAGGCAATGTACACACTGGCATCGAGTTCCGCTGAGGGGGCGGACCCATCAGTGTTTGCAGACTTGTCTTCGTCCGCTGGTGCCACTTCCTCGAGTATAACCAGATAGAGAGGCGCCTGAGTTAACCTTGAGGGACCGGTAATCATCGGGCTGATGGTCAGATTGACACTGATGAAAGCTCCATTACTGTTGACCCGCAGGCCGGTGCGATGTGAAGTTTCCTGTGATGTCGATGTCTTGTGCAGCGCCGAAGTTAATTCGTGTCGCAACCCTTCGCGAGCCATCTCCAGGATATTATTGACGGTCGTCTCCCCAGGGGGCGGCTCCAGGTACATCCCGGTCCGGCCATGGAGATAGAAGATGTCGCCGCGACCATTGACCAGTGCACCCGTTGGAGCAACCTGCCGCAGCAGTGCCTGCTCGGTCAGCGCACGTAACGACAGTTTTCCGAGCCCTGCTTTCTTCCAGGCCGGCTGTGGCTGGATACTGTCTTCCGCTGCTAAGGCAGAAAAATTGTGGCCCAGTGCAGCTCGATAATAGCCATTTTTCCCTTCCTTGCGACGATAGAGTTTGGCTTTTTTATCAAATACGGCAAACATATCGCCGAAATCCCCTGCAGTTTCCGAAGAGCCCAGGAAAAGAAAACCACCCGGTTTTAAGGCATAGTGGAAGAGGGGAATGATTCTATTTTGCAGGTTGGTAGTCATATAAATGAGGAGGTTGCGGCAACAGATAAAGTCGAGCTTTGAAAACGGCGGATCTCGAGTGACATTCTGCTCGGAAAAGATCACCATATCCCGTATGCCTTTGTGGATGCGATAGGTGGTGTTATCGGGTTCGATGGAAAAAAAACGTTCCAGCCGTTCAGGTGAGATATCCGCGGCGATGCTGGCCGGATAGAGGCCGGCACGGGCCGTGGCGATTGCCCTGCTGTCGATGTCGGTGGCGAAAATCTGCACCGTATAGCTCTGTTTGAGTTTATGCAAATGCTCCTGCAGCAGGATGGCCAGGGAATAGGCTTCCTCGCCAGTCGAGCAGCCCAGTGACCAGACCCGGACCGTTTCGCTGACGGATCGGTCGGCAAAGAGCTTGGGGATGATTTTTTTTTCAAGAGCCTTGAATGGCGAAGGATCGCGGAAGAACCTGGTCACGCCGATTAACAGGTCCGAGAAGAGTGCTTGCACTTCGACAGGTGTCTGCTGCAGGTACCTGACATAGTCATTTATCGTTTCAATCTGATGGACGGCCATCCGTCTTTCAAGGCGACGATTAATAGTGCTTGGTTTGTATTGGGAGAAATCGTGTCCGGTCTCCTTACGCAGCACATTGAATATCGTCTGCCTGGGGTTCTCAGCCTTTGTCGGCGTGGAAAAAGTGATTTTGGGTAGCCCGTTGAAGGTGTGCGCTGCATAGGCCATCAGTTGAGCGGCCATCTCAGCCGGCGGCAGCTCGTAGTCGATCAGACCGGTAGCAATGGCACTCTTTGGCATGCCGTCATATTCAGTCGTATTGGGGGATTGTACCATGGCCATGCCACCCTCGCCTTTGATTGCCCGAACGCCCATGGAGCCGTCGCTGCCGGTACCGGAAAGGACGATACAGATGGCTCTTTCGCGCTGGTCCCTGGCCAGCGAGCTGAAGAAAAAATCAATTGGCAGACGCTGACCGCGTGGGGCGGATGGTTCGAGTAACTGCAAGCTACCGTTCAGAAAGGCCATGTCCCGGCCGGGCGGGATTATATAGGCACAGTTTGGTCGCACCTTCATTCCGTCTTCAACCTCGGAGACCTGCATTCGAGTGTAGCGTTGGATAAGGCCGGTGAGGATGCTTTTATGGTCCGGGGCTAAATGCTGCACCAGAACAAAGGCCATGTTGGGATCGGTGACCGTAGGCATACCCGAGAAGAAGGCCTCAAAGGCTGCCAGTCCACCGGCTGAAGCACCTATGCCGACGATGGGGAACTGTTCCCATGGTTCGACTTTCGATTGCGTTATCTCTTTCTTCGAGACAGCAGCACCGCCAGATTGCCTGGGCGGCAATAATCGTATCGACTTGGAGCAAGACGCCGTGGTGTTTATTTTTTGCGGTTTTTTTTCCTTGATGGCCATGAGAGTCCCACAGATTGATGCTATTCGTTGCTCAATTGTTTGACGGTGCAAACCGTCACTGTTCAAAGAGAAGTGTTTCTATTCTATTACACAGGTATTATTTCCCCGGCGATACCCCGTTTCGCCTGTTTCGGTGTCGTGGCGGCTTCCACGGGCTTGGTCGATGTTCCCATCATGACGACGACCCGGTGTTTGACCAGTTCCCGTTCCAGCAGGATCACCTCACCAACCACGCGTCTTCCATCCATTTCCACCCAGATTACGCCGCGCTGACAGCCAGAAGGATTTTCCACCTCGATCGCATAGGTCGTCTCACCATGCCGGTAGGTGAGGCTAAAGCGCGGCCAGCTTGCCGGGATAACCGGGTCAATTTCCATCCGTTCCCCCCGCACCTTGAGCCCGAGAACCTCTTCGGTCCAGGCCCGGTACATCCATGCCGCCGCCCCGGTGTACCAGGACCAGCCACCCCGGCCGATCCGTCCGGGCAGGCGGTAGACATCGGCGGCGACGACATAGGGCTCAACTCCGTAATCCCAGACTGCCTTTGCATCGCGGGCATGTTCGATCGGGTTAAGCAGCCGCAGCAGGCGCACTGCTCGCTCCCCATTGCCTTGCCGGGCCAGAGCCATGGCCATCCACAGGGCGGCATGGGTGTACTGGCCGCCGTTCTCGCGTACCCCCGGCGGGTATCCTCTGATATAGCCGGGTGAGGGGTCCGCGTGATCAAAAGGTGGGGTAAAGAGCAGCGCCAGCCCTTCATCCTCGTGAACAAGATGCTGCCAGGCAGATTCCATGGCCTCGCCAGCCCGCGCAGGATCGGCCACGCCTGACAGCCACGCCCAGGATTGAGGCAGGGAGTCGATCCTGGCCTCAGAATTTGTGCTCGATCCGAGCGGGGTGCCGTCGTCGAAGGTTCCCCGCTGATACCATGCACCGTCCCAGGCGGATTTTTCGACTCGCCCTGCGAGGACAGCTCTTTTCTCCCGATAATCCTGGCTCAGTTCCGGTTGCTCCATCAAAGTTGCCAGCTCAGCCATTCCCTGGAGACAATCACAGAGGAACCAGGCAAGCCAGACACTCTCTCCCTTACCTTTGGCACCGACCAGATTCAGGCCGTCGTTCCAGTCTCCCGTGCCTATCAAAGGGAGGCCATGGGGTCCGGTGGTCAGACCGCGGTTGACGGCGCGCCGGCAGTGTTCAAAAAGTGTGGCATGCTCAAGCGAGATATCCGGGGTGAAGAAAAGCTCATGCTGGTCGTCTGCCAGTAAGGCTCCCTGCAGGAAGGGGATCTCCGTCATGAGGATATCCGTATCCCCGGTGGTGCGGACATAGTGCGCGACCACATAGGGCAACCAGAGCAGATCGTCGGAAATGCGCGAGCGAATTCCAGCGCCAGCCGGTTCATGCCACCAGTGCTGGACATCCCCTTCCAGAAACTGCCGGCTCGCTGCCCGCAGGATCTGGTCACGCGCAATT
>JBBRDD010000064.1:0-22654 GCA_038204235.1 Desulfobulbales bacterium | reverse complement strand
AACCGGACAAGGAGGCTGTCACAACCTCTTCGGAACCACTCAAGGCTGTATGCAAAAAGTTAGAGACAATGCTGGCCGACGACGACGCGGACGCGGTTGCGGTGTTGGATATGAATCTGGCATTACTTCAGACTGCCTTCCCCAACCACTACCGTAAGATTGATGACTGTATTCGATTATTCGACTTCGAGGCGGCGCTTGAAGCGCTGAGGGCCGCCACTGGGAAAGCTGCCTGATTATGAATAAACTCGATATCACCGAAAGGGCAACGATATTAATCGTTGACGACACGCCGGACAATCTGACCCTGATGAATAATCTTCTCAAGGACGATTACAAGGTGAAGGTTGCCAATGGTGGCGAGAAGGCGCTTAAGATCGTGGACTCAGACTCACCACCTGACCTGATTCTACTCGATATCATGATGCCCGGCATGGATGGTTACGAGGTGTGTCGGCGATTCAAATGCGACCCTTCCACTTCAGATATTCCGGTTATTTTCCTGACTGCCAGGTCTGAAATGGAGGATGAGAAGAAAGGGCTGGAACTCGGTGCGGTCGATTACATCATCAAGCCGATCAGCCCGCACACCGTCTTGGCGCGCATAAAGAACCATCTGGCACTCAAGACCATGGCCGAAGCGTTGAAGGACCAAAATACCTTCCTTGAATTCGAGGTGGCCAAGCGCACAGCCGAACTTGTTGTCGCCAGAGATGAAGCTGAAAAAAGAAAAGAGGAAATCGAAGCCTCCCTTGTCGAAACAATACAGTTAAAAGAACAACTGGAAGCGGAACGAGCATATCTGCAAGAAGAAATTAAACTGGAATACAATCATAAGAACATTATCGGTCAAAGTGATAGTCTCAAACACGTACTTTTTAAAGTTGAACAAATTGCCGCCAGCGATACCACCGTACTGATTCTTGGTGAAACAGGAACTGGAAAAGAGTTGGCCGCCCGGGCTATTCACAGCTTGAGTTTGCGTAAAAATCGGACTCTGGTAAAAGTCAATTGTGCCACCTTTTCGGCAAACCTCATTGAAAGCGAGTTGTTCGGTCATGAAAAAGGTGCCTTTACCGGTTCTTCATCCAGACATCTTGGACGATTTGAGGTCGCTAACGGTGCTACGCTTTTTTTGGATGAAATCGGTGAATTACCATTGGAGTTGCAGGCAAAGCTGCTGAGAGTTCTTCAGGAAGGAGAATTTGAGAGGTTGGGTAGCTCTCAAACCATAAAAGTTGATACCCGAATTATTGCCGCCACAAATCGTAACCTGGAAGAGGAAGTGAACAAAGGCCGTTTTCGTGAGGATCTCTGGTACCGGTTAAATATTTTTCCAATTACGATGCCGCCGCTCCGGGAGCGCAAGGATGACATTCCACTTCTTGTCGATGCTTTTGTCAAAAAAATTTCCAGACGGTTGGGCAAGACCATTGAAACCATTCCAGTATCTATAATGGAGACGTTACAACAGTATCCCTGGCCTGGAAATGTTCGGGAGCTGGAAAACGTCCTCGAACGGGCGGTAATCAACTCGTCGGGTCCGAAGTTGCGTCTTGTTGATGAACTCAAAAAGACGTCCGATGATTTCTATCCGAGCCAAAAGACGCTAAAGGCGGTTGAACGAGAATATATCCTGCGGGTACTCGAGCAGACGAACTGGAAAATAAGCGGCAAGGACAGTGCCGCTGAAATTCTTGGCCTGGACCGCAGTACCTTGCGTGGCCGTATGCGTAATCTCAATATCCAAAAGCCATAAAACATATCCCAATAGAGCGGGCCTGATAGCCATAGAGGTAGGTGGGGACATCGGTTTTTCGAAAACCAGAAGCAAAATACTGGGAAGCAATTTTTGCTATAACAAAACAAACCGCCAGCTAAAATGTGGATTCAGAAATTCATATGGTGGTTGGCGAAGTGGACTGTTACCTTGCAACCCTGCAGGGTAAAGCACTAGATTTATCTGCTGTCGAGTTTTAGTTTCTGAACATATTGGCTGGCCGGCCAGGGCAGATTTTTAGCCGGGACCATTTAAATGATCGCATTTACACCGACCATCGCATTGTCTGCGACCGCACCATAGACAGATATATCAAGAAAGTTCGTGAAAAATTTGCCACTGCTGCTTCGTCCTGCCCTGTGGCATTGTCCTGAAGTCTCCCTTAAAATAGCCTTCAATCGTCACCGCCCAGGTTTCGCTCATTCATATCTGATTTTTACGGCTAGAGCAATTTCCCGAGCGGCCGCACAATGGCAGCTACTTTGTTGTACGGCCTGCTGACGGTTTTTGCGGTGATAGCTCTCAACGAATAACGTTGGCGACTGGTCAAATGTAACCACTTGGGCAGATATGACCTTTTGTCTTTGGCAATTAACGCCTGTCTTGAATCTCCATTTTCCCATATATTTTTAGATTACAGGGTCTTGAGAGTTGTTATCCTCTTTTTCCACTACCTGGAACAATGATTGCTTGATTTAGAACAAAACATAATTGAAACACCATTCGGTCATCGACTTCACCGGCGCCATCTTTATCCTGGCATTTAAATCAGGGGCTGTACGGAGATAGTGTCTCATAGAGGATCGATAAGGTACACCGTGTCCTTTCGGCAAGTCTGCCTCTTTCAACGCTTAGAGAAGTGGTGCCTTCCAGCAGGTGAGTACATTCAATGTTTGGCTGATAAAGCAGGTTGCGTGCAGTTTCCCTAGTAATTCCAGGGGGAAAAAGACGGATTGGCAAACACCGTACAATCGCCCCAGCCATTATCCTGACATGTACCTCAAGTTAACAGCCAGTAAACGCGACCGAAAAGGAAGAAGCAAAAGGATCATCCTGATGCAATATGATCAGGTATCTGCCTTATCTGTCATTTCCCTAAAACGGGAAGAAAAGGGAAAAATAATGCAAAATGAAACAAAAATGTTCAAGTCGCTTTTCATGGTGATTCAGCTGGGTATGGCAATCACTTTAGGCAGCTTGGCCTTTGCCGCAGGAGGAGAAATCTCAGGTTCTGTAAAGGACCACTCCAGCGACCTGGGCATTCAGTGGGTTACCATCACGGTAAGAGAAATACCTTCCGGTAAAGTGGTGGCAAGCGGGGTTACAGATGCGGAAGGTAAATATTTGGTTAGTATTCCAACCATGGGAAACTACAGTCTTGAAGCGTCAAAACAAGGCTATGGCTACGACAGAGTGACGGCACCGGACATGGTTGAGCTGTCCGATACAATACCGGATCAAACCGTCAACCTCTCCATGGGTGGAAAAGAGTGGCTGAAGTACGATCCCGACGTGTCCACTTCGGCTATGTCATGGGAAACGGGGGCTGGCAAGAGCTACCTCATACCAGCCATGGAAATTCCTGCTTTTCTTGTTCTTCTCAATGGGTACGACCGGCTTGCTTACTCCGACCTTGAAGAGAATGGGAAAAAAGTCTACGACACGAACTTGTCAACCTTCTGGGATCATGTCGTAGACGGACCCTGGGGCGTCGATACGGACGCTTTCAACATAAATCAGTTTGCCCATCCGTATCAGGGATCGATGTACCATGGATTTGCCCGATCGGCGGGTCTCAACTATTGGGAGTCGCTCTTATACACCAACGTAGGCAGTTTTATCTGGGAAACGGGGGGAGAGACCACCAACCCCTCCATCAACGACCAGTTCGCCAGCGGCTTTGGCGGAAGCTTCTTCGGCGAGGCGCTCTTTAGGATGGCTGGTTTGGTGCTTGAGGGTGATGGCGGAAAACCCGGGTACTGGCAGGAATTGGCCGCCCTGATCCTTTCGCCACCAACGGGAATCAATCGCCTTTTTTTTGGAAACCGGTTCAAGCCCGTATTTCCGAGCCATAATCCAGCGACCTTCTCCCGCGTGCAGATCGGTGCAAGTCTCAAGGCGGACGAGAACGACAAGACAACCTCCTCAAACACCATTGACCAAGTCGAGGCGACGGCGAACTTCACTTTAGCTTACGGGCTCCCTGGCAAGCCCGGCTACAGCTATGACCGTCCCTTTGATTACTTCCATTTTGAATTCACCACCCTCGGCAACAAACATAACCCGTTTGATGACGTCATGATACGCGGCTTTCTCCTTGGGAAAGACTATGAGATTGGCAGCTCCTATCGAGGGATATGGGGCCTCTACGGCGGTTATGATTATATATCGCCGCAAATTTTCCGCGTTTCCAGCACCTCCGTCTCTTTCGGTACGACTTATCAATGGTGGCTTTCACACAAGGTAGCGCTCCAGGGCTCACTGCTCGGAGGGGTCGGTTACGCTGCGGCCGGTAATGTCCACCAAGTAGGTGAACGCGACTATCATTACGGCGTCGCCCCGCAGGGACTCGTCGGGCTTCGTCTCATCCTTGCTGAAAGAGCCATGTTTGATTTAACGGGACGAGCCTATTACCTGAGTGGTATGGGTGGCGATGACCCCGGGGGAAGGGAGCAAATAGAACGTCTAAAAATGGGCTTCACCGTTCGCATTGTTGGCCGTCACGCCCTTGGCTTACAATACAGCGGAGCCATTCGGGATGCAGAATATCCCGATCGCGCTGACAGTCACCAGTCGGCAGGAATAATCAGCCTTGTTTATACGTATCTTGGTAAGGCCAGGTTTGGTGCTGTTGAATGGCGTGGTCCAGACTATCTCTGATCCGGTTTCCATTAATTGATAACCTACCTTAGAGCGGGGCATGAAGACGTCAGTTTAGGATGCAGGGTTGTCCCTGGTCCGCTGTTCCGAATGAATAGTTTTCATTGGATTGTATTAGGCAGAGTCTAATGTATCTACATCGAACCACACGCAAAAAGCGCGTGGTTCAATGAGGCTAGGCTTTAGGCCAGCTGTTCTATGAGCGGAGAATTTTATGTTCACACGTCATGGAGTCATCTCTTTCATAGTAATATTGGGGACAACATTGCTGTGCGGCTGTGCAGGGTCGACGCAATGTTTAGCTGATGTCGCTACCCAAGAGCCCCATACATCCCCAATCAAGAACTTCCATATCGTGATTCCGAATGGTGTCTATCGAAGCGGACAGCCAAAAGGAGAAGCAGACTGGGACTATCTGAAGAATATAGGCATCACCATCGTGGTCAAGCTGAACAAATTCTCATCCGATGCAGACGAAGCTGTAGAGTTTCGTATGGCCAAGGAGCGTAATATCAAGGTCATTCCTCTTTACATGCAGCCGGAAGACTTCCCACATAATTTGAATCCGTGGGCTAGTCCTGATTTAAAGGATCTCACGCAAGCGATAGAGGTACTAGAGAACAGAGGTAATGCGAAGGTCTTAGTGCATTGCAGTCATGGAAAGGACCGTACAGGATTGGTAGTCGCGATCTATAGCGTGCGCAATAAGAATTTTTGCAAGGATGCAGCCTACGAGCAGATGAAGCAGTATGGGGCAAATATAAATTTATTCGGAATCAAGCCCATGCTGGACAGCAAAAATATCAGGGAAAACCCTGGCTGTAATCACGAGTACAAATAGGGGCACCGCACAATAAACATCGCTAAAGTGTGTCGAGCGACAAAGCCTAACGGGGAGATTGACTCGGCCCTCTGCTTCGCTCGGGTCGGTTATTTGTTGCATTATTATTGCCATCTCGAAGGTCTGAATATTTTGCCAACGCTTTCAAATGAAATGTCTACGGTGAATTCATTTGCGGAGTTGTCCCAAAAAACTGGCAACAAAAAAAGGAGGTTTTTACTCCATGAAAATTTAGGATAATCGAAAAAGTCCTGACAATAAAATAACATGCTAAAACTCCAGATTGTTCCAGGAAATCTCGATTATCTGGAACAATTTCTTGAGGGTAGAGTCCAGAATTATAGATATCTGGACTTCGGTAGATGTCAAAATCCAATGTTGGTATGTTGACTGTCGTTGATCCCTTGCTTAACCGAAAAGCTACATAGTGCCGCCATTGGTTCCTGGCTTGGCGTTCATCTTCGCCTGTAAGGAGCGCGTAGCTCTTGCACTGTTTTTTGCAGTATGCTTTCATCAATTTGCGGTTTTTCAGTTTTTCGTACAATAAAACTATCTAATGTTGCAATACCAGTTTCAATCTGTTGAACTAGGGTATCAGGAAATCTCTCGTCAAGCGCTAGGTTATTCTTGGTATAACAGGATAACCAAATGAATAAACAGAAAGAAGTATGTAAAGTTGTCTCAATCTATGCCATTTTGGGCTGTGCGTGGATCTTCTTATCCGATACAATATTAAATTGGTTTATCCGAGATCCGGATGTCTTAATCAAATTATCTCTTTTCAAGGGATTACTGTTCGTTGTCGCCACCTCTGTTCTCCTTTATTTCCTGATTTCTCGTCTGAGCTTTAGAGTCAAACAATCAACAACTGCACTTCGTGAGAGCGAAGAATTGCTTCGTTTTCTCGTTAAGAATTCTTCGGATACCCTGGTCGTCATTAATGTTGACTTTCAACAAAGGTACGTAAGTCCTGGGGCGGAAAGAATCTTTGGCTATAATCTTTCAGAATTAGAAAGTAAAACGCTCGATACTGTCATCCACCCAGACGACATACAGGGTGTCCTCGATGCTTTTCAGGAGGCTCTTGAATATCCTGAAAAAGCAGTCACCGTTCAATATCGACATATTCACAAGGAGAAAGGTTGGGTTTTTGCAGAAGCTATCGGTCAAAGCTTCCTCGATGAACCTGAGATCAACGGGGTTATTGCCAGTGTGCGGGATATAACTGAACGTAAACTGGCTGAAAAGCAATTGATGGAAAGCTACGAACTTCTGGAAAATCTCGCTCGTTTGGTCCCTGGATTCATATACCAATACCATTTGTATCCTGACGGAAGATCCGCTTTGCCATATGCAAGTCCTGGCATATGTGACATTTACGAGATGTCACCAGAGGATGTTCGGGAAGATGCCACGCCGGTATTGAATCTATTGCATCCGGATGACTACGATCGGATCATCGAAACTGTACGTGAATCCGCTCGCACCATGAAAAGGCTATATACCGAATACAAGGTCATTTTGCCGCGACAAGGTTTGCAATGGCGTTCGGTCCATGCCGAACCCCAACTGAGGGAAGATGGCAGCGTTCTTTGGCACGGCATCTGTTTAGACATCACCGAGCGCAAGCAAGTGGAAGAACAGACAGTTAGATTACGTGAAGAGTTGGCGCATGCTCAGAAAATGGAGTCGGTTGGCCGTTTGGCAGGTGGGGTAGCCCACGATTTCAACAATATGCTCGGGGTAATTCTGGGTTATTCCGAAATGGCTCTGATGAACGTGGAAGAAGGCCAGCCGGTGCATTCTGCTTTACAAGGGATTCAGCAGGCTGGAAAACGATCAGTCGGGATAACCAACCAGCTACTCGCTTTCGCCAGAAAACAAACTGTCTCACCCAAAGTCCTAGACCTGAATGTGACTGTGGAAAGTATGCTCGAAATGTTAAAGCGTCTTATCGGAGAGGATATCGATCTGGAGTTGTTATCGGGTAAAGATCTAAGAACGATCAAAATGGATCCATCTCAAATAGACCAGATCCTTGTAAATCTCTGTGTAAACGCTCGGGATGCCATAAAGGATACTGGCAAGGTCACTATTGAGACGAATAATACGGTTATAGCTGAAAAAGATCACGTTATTCATCCTTGTCTTATCCCCGGTGAGTATGTGCAGCTCACCGTAAGTGACAATGGTTGTGGTATGGATAATGAGACGCTTTTGCACCTGTTTGAGCCGTTTTTTACCACTAAAAAGGCGGGAAGTGGCACGGGGCTTGGTTTGGCGACAACCTATGGAATTGTTAAGCAGAACAAAGGCTTCGTTCTCGTGGATAGTGGACTTGGGCAAGGAACAACATTCAAAATTCATCTGCCTTGTTATCAGGCCAGGAATAGCCAGAGTATTGAGAGAGCTACGGAGGAATCCATCGAGCCTGGACATGAAACCATCCTGCTCGTGGAAGACGAGTCTATGATCCTGGAAATGACTACGCTGATGCTTAAGCAGTTAGGCTATCACGTCTTAACAGCATCCACGCCAGGCGAGGCTATTTGTTTAGCCCAAGATTATACTGGTAAAATCAACCTGTTGATAACCGATGTGGTCATGCCTGAGATGAATGGCCGAGACCTCGCTAAAAATATATTAGCCCTATATCCCAACCTCAATCGCTTGTACATGTCAGGTTACACCGCCGATGTCATTGCGCATCACGGTGTTTTGGACGAAGGGGTGAACTTCATTCAAAAGCCGTTCACACTGAAGAACCTTGCTGCTAAAATCAGACAAGTCCTTGAACAGCAGCCCAACTGAGTTTCACTACAAGTACCCTTTAAAACAATGAGTTAGATGCCAGCCGCAAAGGTACACTGCATCTGTTTATTGCTGATGTTCACGAAAAAATCAATCTCTGCCGGCAATGAAATCATTTTGAACAACAAGATAATTCGGTATGGTAAAAAAATACCGGAATCCATGCTGAACTGCCTGTTCGGCAGTGAATATAGATCGGAATCATAATTAATTATTTTTCTAAACTCCGCGTCCGTCTGCACAGGTTTCCCTCTTGTTCCCTTTTTTTCAAAGCTCGGCATACAGCTTTTCTATTGGCTTCTTACCATGTTTTCTTTCAAGTTTTCGTACTATGAAATGTCCTCTTGCCATATCTTGGAAATGGTCCATGAATATTGTGTTGATTATAGCTCCACCAGCGGCACCGATTGCTGGAACAGCCTGAGCTGCCGCCTTCTCGGTTACTTGGATGCCAAACCGCTCAGCAACTTTTGCAATAAATTTAACTAACATTGGTGCACCATCGTCTGTTAAGGTCTTTTTTACAAGAAACTTTGATGCATCCGCGACGGATTTTGCTAGGGTGGCTCGAACCGCATAGTACCCACTTTCGGTACCATCATCAGACTCGCTACTACCGCCGAGGGCGAAAACCTCTAAACACGCCAGCTTGGTTTCAATGGCTGCTATCGATTCACCTTCGCTTCTTGCAATATCTGCTATTGAGCGAAGCATTATTGAAGTAGATATTGGCAATTCAATTGCGATAGCCGCAATTCCAAAAAATCCTCCAACGCCACCACTAACAGCCACACCAAGTTTGTGCCAGATATTAGATGATGCCTCGCCAGGAATGTCTTTCATGGTAAAAATTGCTGCATCCGACGCTTTTAGCAAAGCCGTCCGTGTAACCTCGCCTATGTGTTTGTTCCAGCCATCTGGCAATAGCCCGAAACCTTTTTCTATTGGAGTACCTATGAAGTTCGTTACCTTTGCAGCAACCCCTGGGTTTTCCAGTAGATATTTTGCAACTTGAAGTTCTTTTCTATCTTTTTGAGGAATGCTCGCTATCATCGAAGGCTCCCTGTTTTATATTGCATGGCTCACGCCATACATCATTCAGTGGCGCCAATGAACTTTCCGCGTAGTGTCGGCGACGTTCACGCTAAAGGGGCGAGTGTCATTGTTATGCCGGTTATTTTTTTGAGAGGTATGTACTTACATAAAGCACAGATACCAACATTTAATTCTGCTTCTTCATATGCAGGTTCTCTGCCCCACTCGGATATGGCGAGCATGTTCAGATGCATACTAAGAGAGTTTAGTCATTCGTCCCGCCGTAAAAAAAAACCTTCGTGCTTCCCTGCACCGAGCCCTCACCTTTGCCGCAAAAACCGGAAAGTGAACGCGGGATGATTAATGAAATTTTGTTGGACCGGGCCAGGGTTTACTTAAAAGTTAATATATTTCAATATTTACGTAATACAGCAAGCTAGGGGGAGGGGATACTGGCATAAAATTGCATAGGCATCATCAAGTATGAAACTTTATTGTTCGACTCCACCTATACCCGCTTGTGGGGTGTTAGATTACATTAGCGTACACCTGATGTGCGCCCTCCCAGATCATCGTTCCCGCTATATAAAATATAACAACTATTCCGATGTAAGCGATCCAATGGTATCGCTTCAGCAGATCAGCTATAAGAGTCGATGCCAGCCCCATAAGAGCAACCGACAGCGCCAGACCAACCACTAACACCCAGATGTGATGACGGGCCGCGCCAGCGACAGCAAGTACATTATCTAAAGACATTGACAGGTCGGCCACCACTATTTGAGATACTGCCGCACCAAAGGTTTTTGTGGTAGACTCTCCAGTATTGGACAATGTTTCCTGATCATGTTCTTCGTTTAAAAATCTAATTTCACGCCATAATTTCCATCCTACCCAGAGTAAAAGCAGCCCACCTGCCAGCATCAAACCAATTACCTGAAGCAATTCAACGGCGCCAAAGGAAAAGATTATCCGAAGCACAGCAGCCAGAAGTATACCCAGGAAAATAACTTTTTTTCTTAAATCCCTTGGCACAGAAGCAGCAACCAAGCCAACGACTATTGCGTTATCTCCAGCCAGAGCGAGATCAGCCATGAGCACCTGCAGGAGTGCATATATTTCAGAGGGTGAAAACATAATTTATATTCTTGCCTGATTGTTTAATCTCATAACCTATTCCTTTTGGATAATCATGGTAGCTGACTGTTGTTGGTTTTCGCAAGCGATCCAGTTGTGCACGCCTGACTAACGCTTCTGGTAATGAATATTATCAGTCCACTATTCATCAACCATCTGTGCTGCAATACTTTGTTGGTAAAGTTTTCACTGGTAATGTCAGACCGACATAGAGATTCAAGTGAAATACCTCTGTTTTAGAAACGTGGTTGGGTGGAAAATGCGACTGAATAGGCGTGTGTTGAAGCCCTGCTTCTGCGCCAGAAGGAGGAGGAACTCCACGGCGGAATTTGTTTTTACTGCCGGCATGAACAAGCTTTCAAAAATCAAGTTCTATCATTTGCTTATTGCAGGTTTGCGTGCTCACGCGCGATACAACAATTCATTCGGCCATTGAAGCATTAAGAGGCTCCCCCTTCGATGATCTGACCATAACTTGCGATCTGGAAGATGCTATTTTCAAGTTGGAACCGCCAGTTGGCAGGAAGGGGGAGCGCAATGCCCCATTACTTAAACCCAGAATGAAAGCTTACATCTCAAATCGGGATAGAGAGGGGCTGTTATCATAAATTTTGCATAGTATATATTGCTTTTCTCTTTGGCAATCGACCTTTGATAACTTTAATGGGATTTGTCGATATCCAGGACATCTTTATTCTCTTTTTTGAATCTTTTAGCAGCTCTTTTTTCTTTTATTGACATAGCCGCTTTTTTCTTTCCTTCCCGGTTGCTTCTTTGTTCTTTGTGCATGGTGTTTACTCCTTGTCTTGATGTGTGTTCCGTGGAGATCGATCATTGCCGGTCCCGGTTGCCTTAACACAACCAATACTGAACCGACTCAGCTTAACAAAACCCTAAGATAACTTTTTAAAATATGATGATCTCGGGAACCCTCATATAGTAATCACCGCCGTTTTCATTATCAATTATTCACCTGAAAAAAGTGGTTCCTGTGGTTAGATTTTCCTCTTGCTGGACTGCCGCAACCTCGACAACTGGAAACCAGGAGATATAAACAGGTTGAGATGATGAAAATTGAAGGTATCTGGACAGGGAAGCCCCTGGCGGCGAGTCGCTTTCGGCAGCGGGGACAGGCATTGGCAGTCAAGATGTATTATCTTTTGCCGAAGAGATTATTGAAAACAGTTATGCAAAGAAAGGGATCCCCAGGCTGCCCTGTCTGCCATGCAGATGGACATGCTCGTTGAAATCATCATCGATTTCTCAGAGACGGATGATCCCCATTAGTTATCATTCCTCCTGGTCGAGGCAGGCAGCTCAGTCGGCAGTCTTGTCGACTAATCTTATCTGAAGAATGACCGGGGCCGGCCCCTGCACTTTCACCGTATTAGCTGCACGTACTTTGTCGTCATTTTCATTCTGATTCTTTGCCGATTGACCGCCAGGAATTTGCTGCTGATCATGTATTCGGGCATTGTCCTGATCAGGTTGCGGGGGATTGGCAGCCCACACAAAATCGCTCTGCAGGTACAACATGCCTGCCAGGGCGGCCCCAATTAACAGTTGGTTCTTCATGATAGGCTCCTCATCTATGAAAGTTGTTTGTCTCGCATACGTGCCTGTGCAAACCTCATCAACGGCAGTGAAATCAGCTCAGTGCAGTACATTTTGGACAATTTAATCTGCCTCTGATCAAATGATAATCAGTCTCAAGATACTTTCATCCCTTGGGATAGTATTAAAGGAAAGTGACAATTGAAGATGTTCATCGTGATGATACTATTTGTATTTAATATCAAGCTTTTAACGGAATGATGTGTTGTTGTGATGATGCCTGAAAATCCTTTTTGGAATAGCAGAAAAAAGCATTCATCCGGCTCTCGGGTTGCTTCAGGGGAATTTTCGTTGATCTTTTTTTGCTCTGTGAGTCAATGTCATAAGATGAAAATTATTTTACAGTAAGCCGATTTTTACCCCTTTCCTTACTCGTAAACAGGCATTTGTCAGCCTCAGCCAAGAGATGGTGCATGTCGCTGGCATCATCAGGATATGTGGCAAGACCGAAAGAGGCTGTGAGCTTTAGGTTGAGGCCTTTTTCTTTCATGAAAATTGTATTGCGAATTTCCAGGCACATTTTTTGGGCTTTGATGTGTGCAACATCCTTGCCTTGACCTGGAAGGAGGATCACGTATTCATCTCCTCCATAGCGGACAATGCGGTCATCCGGCCCAAGTTGCCGATAAACAGCCTGGGCGACTTCTCGCAACACTTCGGTACCGATAAGATGGCCGTAGGTATCCACTACATCCTTAAAGTTATCCATGTCGAAAAAAACCAGTGACAATTCCTTTTCTTCGTGGTGTGTCGACTCCATAAAGTGATCGAGGAAGCTATGCAGGAAACGGGTATTGTGAAATCCTGAAACATCATCTGAAAGACTTGCAGTCTCCAACCGAGAATTTGCTTCTTCCAGTATTTTCTGATATTCAACAAGATCCTTTTTTAGTCGATCCTGTTCCTCTATATACTTGCGAAGTTCCAACTGATTTATCACCTGGCGTGCCAGAGCACGAAGAGATTCCACCTGTACTTCATTCAAATTCCGGGGTTTTTGGTCAATAACGCAAAGGGTCCCCAGTGCCTCGCCTTTTGCGGTGACAAGGGGCGAACCGGCATAGAATCGTATCTTCTCTTTCCCGGTTACCAATGGATTATCGAAAAAACGAGCATCCTGCAAAGTGTCCGGCACGATTAAAACTTCGTTCTTCAGGATTGCATGGGCACAAAAAGAAACGTTACGCGGTGTTTCGGTAACGGTAAGGCCGAATTTTGATTTGAACCACTGACGTTCACTGTCAACCAAACTGATCAGGGCAATAGGAGTACCGCTTATCTGGGAAGCCAGTCGAGTAATATCGTTAAACGAAAGCTCTGGGAGAGTGTCGAGTATATTATAGCTATGCAATGCCTTCAAGCGTACTGCCTCGTTTTCTGGAAAGGGTGCTGTTTTCATATTTTTACGCTCCTTTTCGTCGAACGTTAAACCTTCGCATGAGCTGGTAAGTGTGATCCGTTGGGATTACTAATTTAATGACTGTTAGTACATTTGACCATTGTACTGTAGTCAATCTGACCTCACAACCACAAGCACGGAACCGGGTCAGCAAATGGTTTCTGCTGAGTTGACGGGGATCGCATCTCCTGCAGCATAATGGTGTGCTGATCTGAATTTTTAAGCGAAATACGAGGTCGAAATAAAGGCTGAAAAATGGTCTGCCTCTGACGCACCGATAGAGTCAAAATTATTTCTTCTCGCCCGGCATCCTCCATCCACCGCCAAGTGCTTTAAAGAGATCGACAGAACCATTCAGGCGGCCGAGCTTGGCCGTAACCACTGCAAGTCTTGCCTCGTGGCAGGAGCGCTCTATGGTAAGCACCTCGATATAGCTTGAAAATCCCAAAGAAAACCGCTGGTTGATAAGATTTAAGGCCCCGTTTATTGCCTTTTCCTTTTTTTGTTGTTCCGTTGCATCTATTTGCAGGTTTTTCTGGGAAGAGAGGGCGTTGCGCACTTCGTTGAAGGCCGTCTGCACTCCTGCCTTGTAGCGGGCAAGTTGTTCCTGGTTCATGGCAAGAGCAAGGTCAACACCGCTTCCGGTCCGGCCGAAATCGGCGAGAGGCCCAACGATAGTACCTTCCAGCTCCCAGGTGCGGACCGAGCCCTTGTAGATGTTGTCGATATCAAAATGGGTCACGCCGAGCAGTCCGGTCAGCAATATGGTCGGAAAATAGGCGGTACGGGCGTAGCCGATATTGAAATTGCTGGCGATAAGCATCTGTTCCAGTGCGGCTATATCCGGACGACGCACGAGCAGGTCTGAAGGAAGATCGTCGGGTGTAACCGGTGGTACTTGCAGAGAATCAATGTTTTTGCCCCGCTCCGGTTGAGCCATCAGTATTTGCTGCGGCGATCGGCCAAGAAGAGTTGCAAGCGCCCCTTCCGCTCTTGCCAGTTGGTCGGATATTCTCGAGATTTCCGCCGTTCGAGCCGCCAGTTCTGCCTCCGAGGTCCTGAGGGAAATCTCCGGTACCGCTCCAACCTCGAATTGTTGTGCCTTCAGCTGGTGCAATTCTTCCTGGGTATGCACCAGATCCTGCATGATGTGAAGACTATCCTCGAGGGCAAGAATATTGAAATAGAGCTGTGCGGTTGCCGCACTAACGGAGAGCTGGACTGCATCACGGTAGTAATACTGCCCGCGATAGAGTGCCGAGGAGGCTCCTTGCGCGCTTGCCTGTTTACCCAAGAGATCGACATCATAGCTCAGAACCCCGCCGATAAAACCAATGTTGCCGGGTTTATCCGATAAGAGCGGGTTCTTGTCGAAATCGAATTTGGCGCGTGATTCCAGGCCGAGAAGACCGATCATTGGCAAGCGGTTGGCAGTGGCATAGTCATACTGTGCCTTTGCCTGCATGAGTCTTGCCGAGGCAACTGCGACATCACTGTTGCCGACGAGCGCTTCGGTGATCAATTTTATCAGTGCCGGGTCCTGGTAGCTTTGCCACTAATTTTTTATTGATGTCTCTTTTGCAAGTTGTATCGCCTCGGAGGACGGCCATTTGTCGGGCATATCAAAGGCCGGTCGTTGGTAGTCAGGTACAAGCCAGGTGCAGCCGGGAAGGCAGACAGACAAGATGAGAATGAAGAAAGACAATGATTTCATCGGATACTCCCGCAAGTAGCAGCTATGGGTGTTTCCTTAATCTTGAACCACAAGATGTACAGTGACGGCAGGAAAATCAGAGTAAGGACGGTGGCAACCGCGAGCCCCCCCATGATGGCGTAGGCCATTGGCCCCAGAAAACAGTTGGTGCAATCGGGACCATGCCGAAAATGGCGGCGAATGCCGTCAGCATGATCGAACGAAATCGCAGACACGCTGCATCCGCAACCGCATTCCAGCCGGGCTGGCCTGCCTGTTTCTCCATTTCAATCTGGTGGACGAGGATAACCGAGTTCCTGATGATCATGCCGATGAGTGCCACGACACCGAGCAGGGCGACAAAGCCAAGCGGCTGGCCGGTTGTCAGCAACGCCAGCACCCCCCCGATCACACCGAGCGGTGCGACACTCAATACCAGCACCAGGTGCTTGAAATTTTCCAGCTGGATCATCAGGATCGCCATCATTATGAGCAGCATGACCGGCATGATCACCATAACCGAGGTCTGTGATTCTTCACTCTCCTCCACGGTGCCGCCGACCACTATCTGGTAGCCGGGCGGCAGGTCCTGGCTCAGTTTCGCCACCTCGTCTTTCAGTTCCCTGACGACGCTTGCCGGCAGAATATTATTGGTGACATCGGCCTGGACGGTAAGGGTCGGGACTCGGTCGCGGCGCCAGATAAGAGGCGAGTCCTGGCCATGCTCGATGTTTGCCACGACATTTAAAGGCACCGATTTGCCGGTCGGAAGTTGAATACTCAGGGTTTGCAGGTTTTTAATCGACGTCCTTTCCCCGGTCTGGCCCCGCAGCACCACGTCTACCAGGTAGATATCGTCGCGTAGCTGGGTGGCCACCGCCCCCGATACACTGGTGTATATCGCCCGGGCAATCGCCGCCGTTGTCAGACCGAGCTGTCTGGCCTCTTCCTGCTTAATGTGAACCCGCAGCGTGCGATTCGATTCTCCCCAGTTGAAGTTGATCTTGCGCAGGTGCGGCGAGGTCCCCATAATGCCCGCCAGTTTCTGTGCCTGCTGTCTGACGATGGCTGGATCCTTGCCGCTTACCCGATATTGTATCGGCCAGCCGACCGGCGGGCCAAGCTCCAGAGCAAAAATTCCTGTGACAACCTCGGGGAACTGGTCAGCAAGCGTTGTTTCCAGCCGTTGGCGTAACCGCTCTCTCGCCGCGATGTTTTTGGTTACCACCACCGTCTGGCTAAAGAACCTGTTTTTTAGCTGTTCATCAAGGGGCAGATAGAAACGGATTGCCCCCCTGCCGACATAGGAACTCCAATGGAGAATATCCGGGTCGTTTTTCAGCAGGGTATCGAGTTTTTTGGAGACCGCGTCTGTCTCCTTGATGGAGGAGCTCTGGCGTAGGGTCATGTTGACGAGGAGTTCAAGTCGTTCCGAGGAGGGGAAGAACTGCTCGGGCACCAGGGGCAGCGCGGCAAGGGCGAGGATAAACGCCGCGGCGGTGAGCAGGATGGTGATCTTTGCATGGCGCATGGAAAAAAGCAGAAGGCTGCGAAAGGCTGCGGCAATCCGGCCAACCCGTTTTTCCCCGTGGAAATGGTGAGCCTTGGCTTTAAGCATCCTGACGCCTATCAACGGCGCAAAGATCACCGCCACCAGCCACGACACGACGAGGGCCATCGCCACCACTGCGAACAGGGAAAATGTGTATTCTCCTGCGTCGCTCTTGGCAAAGCCGATCGGCACGAAGCCGATGATGGTGACAAGCGTTCCTGTCAGCATCGGAAAGGCGGTGGAGGTGTAGGCAAAGGTGGCCGCTTTGCTTTTTGTCCATCCCTCTTCGAGCTTGGTCACCATACTTTCTACTGTTATCATCGCATCGTCGACAAGGAGCCCCAGAGCAATAATCAAAGCGCCGAGGGAGACGCGCTGCAGATCGATGCCCCAATAACGCATGCCGATGAACACCACGGCGAGAACAAGCGGTATGGAAAGGGCGACGACCGTGCCGGCGCGCAGGCCAAGGCTGATGAAACTGATACCGAGTACGATTGCAATCGCCTCGATCAGGGCGTGCATGAAATCGGTGACTGCCTCGCGCACCACCTGTGGTTGGTTGGCAACCAGATGCGCTTCAATTCCGACCGGCAGACCAGCGCGCAGGCTCGCCATTTTGGTCGTGATATTTTTTTCGAGTGCCAGGACATCACCGCCCTTGCTCATGGCGATGGCAAGACCGATGGCATCGTGGCCGTTGACCCGAAACATCGGCTGCGGTGGATCGGCATAGCCTTGGCGGATAGTGACAATATCACCAAGGCGGATATTTTTGCCGTGGGCATAGATGGTAACTTCCGCAAGGTCCCTGGCCGACAGGAACTTGCCGGAAGGTTCAACGACGAGCCGTTCCTTGCCGGTATCGACAATACCGGCTGGCGTGATAGTATTCTGGCTCTGCAGGACTGCGACGATGGCGCTGTGATCGATGCCGAGGTTTGCCAGCTGCTGCGAGGAAAATTCAACAAATATCTTCTCGTCCTGAGCCCCGAGCGTCTCGATTTTGGTTACGTCGGGCACGTGCAGCAGTTCATCGCGCACCGATTCGACGATGTCTTTCAGTTCCCGGTGGGTGAAGCCATCGGCGGTAAAACCATAGATGATTCCGAAGGTTTCGCCGAACTCATCGTCAAAGAATGGGCCGATGGTGCCGGCGGGCAGTTCATGCCGGATATCGCCTATCTTTTTGCGAACCTGGTACCAGATATCAGGGACCTGACCTTTTTCGGTGCTGGTCTTGAGGTCGACGAAGATGGTCGTCTCGCCGGCCAGGGTATAGCTCTTGATATAGTCGAGGGACGGCGTCTCCTGCAGCTTTTTCTCAAGACGGTCGGTAAGTTGATGGATGGTTTCATCAACCGTTGCCCCGGGCAGATATGCCTGTACCACCATGGTCTTGATGGTGAATTCCGGGTCTTCATTACGGCCGAGGTGGATGTAGGCGTCGACGCCGAGGACCATAACGAGGATCATGAAAAAAGTGACGAGGGCGCGATGATTGATAGCCCATTCAGAAAGATTAATGCTTTTCATGCCCATCAACCTGAATTGCTACTTTCTGTCCCTGATGCAGGGCCTGGACACCGGCCGTCACCACCATCTCGCCCGGCTTGAGGCCGCCTGCCACGACCACTCCGTCCGTGGTATAACCGGCGATCTCTATCGGTCTGAGGCTTACCGTGCTGTCCGAGCGGGTCACGACCCAGACGGCGGCTTTATTCGCGGAGGAGGTCAGGGCTGCGGCCGGAATCTGCATTGTCTGAGCGCTGGCAAGAGAAATGTGCCCAAAAACGGTGGCACCGAGCAGCATCTGTTCCGGCGGGTGGTCAATACTTGCCTTTGTCAGGTATGTCCGGGTGATCGGGTCCGCGTCGGGGGCGATCTCATAGACTGTCGCCTGGCTGCAGAAAATCCGGTCGTCTTCATCAAGGCAAACCTGGATGGTCCGGCCAATGGTCATGCCCTTCTTGAGGATGTCCGCAGGCATGTCGAATAGTGTGTCAAGGATTCTGTTCTCTGCCAGGCGCAGGATAGGGTGCCCGGCGGCAGCCATCTCGCCGTCCTCGGCGAAGGTATCGGTTATGATGCCGGCCGTCGGCGCATAAAGTGCAGTATAGCCAAGTTGCTCTCTGGCGCTGCGCGCCTTCGCCTCGGCAGCTTGCACCATGGCGCGCGCCGATTTCAGTTGTCGACTCGCTTCTTCATATTCGTTTTTCGACGCTCTCCGCCTGCTCAAGCGCAGCCTTGGCCCCTGTCCTTTCGGCATCGGCGGCGATGCAGGTGTTCTGTTCGATTTCATCGTTCACCCGGGCAAGCAGCTGGCCGGCCTCCACGGTGCTGCCGACAGAGACAGCTCTCTGCGTCAGTCGCCCGGATATCTTGAAAGAGGCATTGATATACCTGTGTGCCGTCACCAGCCCAGGGAGAACCTGAATGTCTTCGCGTATCTTGTTGTCGACGGTGATGGCGCGGACGGGCCGTATTTCTTCGGCCTCCACGGGCTTTTCGTAGCCTGCGAGCAGGAAGAAGACCAGAAGCGATACGGTGAGCAGGGGAACAGGCCTTTTGAGAGTAGGAAGACCATTAATTTTCATGAGATACCTTTTATCGGGGTTAGTGCTTTGAGCTTTCCAGCATGGTCTCGAGAAAGATCGGGATGACCTTGTCGACGGCTTCGACGCCAGACGCTGTGCCTTCAATGGCAAAACCGCACCAGAGCGCCGAAAGACCAACCGCCATGAGCGATGGGGTGATTCTGGGGGTTAGCCCCTGACCCTTGAATAAGGCCTCAAGGGTGTTTGCCAGTTCGACGTGCCAGCGCCTTTTGTTGTCGTCATACTGGGTTTTGAAGTGGGCATTGTGGTTGGCGTAAACCCTGAACTCGAGGAGCAGGTCGGAGAAGATCTTATTGTTCTGCAAAGTCCGCAGCCATTCGGAAATTCTTGCCAGGACTACTTTTTTCTCCAGTTTCGCAGCGGTTGTCACCAGATTGTTTATAACCTGGAATTCTCTTTTAGTGTGGAGCTCCACAACCTCCAGCAGCAATTCGTCTTTATTTTTGAAATTGGAATAGAAGGCACCGAGGGTAAAACCTGCCGCATCGCATATCCGGCGAATTGATGCCTCGTAGATACCTGCCCGGATGATTTCCCGGGCGGCGGTATCGATGAGCTTTTGTCTGGTAATCTGTTGACTTTCCTGTCGGGTTAGTCTTGGCATGGGACACCTTCTTTCTGATCCAATATATCGAGCGATATTTGAATGTCAATTGATATCTCAAACCAGTGTAACGGCGTGATGAGCCTTTGTCTGCCTGGCATTAATCCTTGTTTTTTCACATTTCTTCCACATTGTAATGTTATTAGTGTTTATATCATGACAGCAAACCTCTGATCTTTTATCGAAGCTTGCTGAAATCAGGAAACGGATATGTGATTGGTCGCAATAAAATGAAATTATTGTCTCCACTGTTTCCAGTGGAGACTTACTGTATAGTGCATTGCTGAAATGCTTCGCAACAATCAATGATAAGCAGCTAGAATGACAAAGAAGTGGTCATATGGGTAACAAAAAGAACCCGGACAATGACAGCAAGTCATGCACATCACCTTTTTTATGGCTAGAAAATATATGAAAAATCTTACTCAACGCACATTGGCAGTTTTTCTGGTGCTTCTTTTCTTTACCGCCGGTTTTGGAATTGCAAAAGATATCCAGGATTTTGACCAGAAGAGGAACCAACTTATCGGCGATATGCTGGACAAAGAGCTTCCTGCCGTCCATTTCAGCCATAAGAAGATGAATGAATCCCAGTCGATAGAGATCTTCACGCTTTTCCTGAAGCAACTGGATTACCAGAAAAGGTTTCTGCTGAGCAGTGATGTAACGATGCTGCGCTCTTTTGCCCCCAATATAGCGGACAATCTGGAACATGGAACTAATGTTCTGCCGAAGACCGGATACGATATCATGAAAAAGCGGATCGGTCAGGTTGAAAAAATGGTGGATCAGATATTGTCCGCCGGTTTTGATGTGCAGAGTGATGAAATCTATGAAACCGATCCAGAAAAAATTGCCTATGCCGTCGATCTGAAAGGACTAGAGAACAGATGGCGCAAAATAATGCGAGCGCAGGTACTGTACAAGTATCTTGAACTTGCAGAAGATCAGAAGAATGCAAAGGAAAAATTGCCGGATGATGAGCTGTGGAAACAGGTAAGGGAAAAGGAGTCCGGGGTCAATAAAGAGTTCTTCCAACGTCTGAATCAGGTCACTCTGCAGGATCATTATGACCGGTTTTTTAACGCAATTGCCAGGTCCTTCGATCCACATACGGAATATCTCCCCCCTACCCAAAGAGATGAGTTTGATATCCAAATGCGTGGTTATCTGGAAGGAGTGGGGGCTACTCTTCGCGATGAAAACGGATTTAACAAGGTCGTCGGTATCGTCCCTGGAGGCCCTGCTGCCAAACAGGGTATGCTTCAGGCCGAAGATATCATCCTCCAGGTGGCGGAAAAAGGTGCTAATCCGGTTGATATCACCGATATGCGTGCCGACGATGCTGCCCGCCTGATCCGGGGAGCCAAGGGAACCGAAATTCTTCTGACGGTGAAGAAGCCGGATGGGACAAAAAAAGTTATTCCGATTATCAGAGATGTGGTTCAGATAGAAGATACCTTTGTAAAAGATACGGTGATAGATGCGTCGGATGGTGGGAAGATCGGTTATATCCTGATTCCAAGTTTTTATCGGGATTTTGAAAAAACGAACAGCGGCGAAGATGCCAGAAATGCCACAGATGACACCCGTAAGGCCATTAAAAATCTGCAAAAGAATAAACTGGAAGGGATTATTCTTGATCTGCGTAATGATGGCGGCGGCTCGTTGGTCGATGCCGTTGATATCGCCGGGTTGTTTATCAAGTCTGGACCTGTTGTTCAAGTCAAGGCCAGCAATGGGAAGATCCAGGTTCTGAAAGATGACGACCCTGATATTGAATACAGCGGTCCACTTGTCGTTCTGGTAAACAATTTTTCCGCGTCGGCTTCGGAGATCGTTGCCGCGGCCCTGCAGGATTACAAAAGGGCAATCATCGTCGGTGGCGAACATACCTATGGGAAGGGGACGGTGCAGATCGCTATACATCTGAATAATAACCTACGGGGCTCAATGGCAAATGAAATTGGCGATCTCGGCGGATTGCAGTTGACCATCGAGAAGTTCTACCGAATCACCGGTGGATCTACACAGTACAAGGGCGTTGCGCCCGATATTGTCTTGCCGAGTTTAGCGCAGCATCTGCGATCAGGTGAAAAGTATCTCGATTACTCTCTTCCCTGGGATCAGATCGGGCCGGTAAAGTTTACCTCCTTCCGCACCAAGCCCTTCGAGTTGGACATGATGCGGACAATGAGTCAACGGAGGGTTGATCTTGACCCAGGGTGGCAGACCATCGCCAAAGTGGGAAAAATGGCAAATGAGCGAAGCAGGCAGACCGCCGTTTCATTGAAATTGGCAAATGTGCGGCAAAGGATGGAAGAGGATCGCGAAGAACGAAAAAGCCTCAGAGGCCAGTTCCAAACCTCCCAAGCCGGGTTCTATGATGACGAGCAGTTGCCGACCGTTGATGGAACGGATATGGAAAAAAACGATTCTCTCAGGTGGAAAGAAGAAATCAAGCAAGATCCATATGTGAGAGAGGCAAAAAATATCATTGTCGATATGAAAAGACAATGACACTTTAGTATCAACTGCCTTTTGCGGACTAGAATGATTTTTTTACAATCTATTACCGACTCTTGCCTTACTTTTACAACTCTGGTAATTCTGAGGCGGTAGTGGTGCATCCTGCGCTTATAAACCTGTAACCTAATTTTGAAAATGAGCAATATTCCTGCAAAAGTACA
>JBBRDD010000063.1:0-22935 GCA_038204235.1 Desulfobulbales bacterium | reverse complement strand
TACGATACAACGGAAAATTCCATATAATTGCCGACCCTCGACATCATCCCCGATATCTTCTGTCAACTCTTGCATCCCCAATAGGTACCCTGAAAGACCGTCTCTGCATGTTGCGCCTGGCTCGCTCAGTAGGTCAGGGGACCTTCGCGCAAATTTTCACTCAGCCGGAAGAGAAAACCATCGATTTTCTGCATAACCAGGGATTTTCAGAGGGGTTTATCAAGAAATTTTTCGTACCATTTTTTGCCGGAGCCTGCCTTGACCCAAACATCCAGGCCTCCAGTCGTGTTCTGCAATATATTTTTCGCTTGTTTGCCGAAGGAGACGCAGCACTCCCCGCTCAAGGCATGGGAGATATCCCCAGGCAATTGGCAGCAAAGCTTCCCCAGGCAGCCATTCGCCTGAACAGCAAAGCAGCAAGTATCGACGGCACCATTGTCAGCCTCACCGATGGCAGTAAAATTATCGGCCGCAGGGTCGTTATTGCAACATCTCAACCAGCTCTAGAACACCTGTTGGAACAGCCATCCTCTCACTCATCGATCGGCGAGAGTTGCCTGTATTTCGCTGGTCAATGGCGACCACCGTTCAAAGATCCTTTTCTCGTTTTAAATGGTGATGGCGAGGGTCCGATTAACAACATGGCCTTCCCGAGTCTTGTGGCTCCGAGCTATTCTGTCTCGGGTAAAACGCTTATTGCCGTTGTTGTCTTAGGGCAAAAATATCTCGGTAAGGAAGATCTGGAAAATCAGGTGCGCAGCCAATGCCTTGAATGGTTTGGCAATGCAGTCAAAGACTGGGATCATCTTCACACATACCATATAGAGCATGCTCTGCCGAATCAGGAACCTCCGACACCAGATCCATATGTGCTTCCCCCACCAGTTCGCGAAAATCTGCGAACCTGCGGAGAACATCAGAGCCTGCCGGGAATACAATGGGCACTGCTCTCAGGTCGCAAAACGGCGGAGGCGATTGTTGAAGAGTTATGCTGAAAAATTTACAGGATGTATTCCACCAACTGCAGAAGAAAGGTGTTTTTGCAACATGTTTCAGGTGTTCTGGAATACACGTTTTATTAATGATAGAGAAACCACAAAATAAAAAGGAAATGATATGAAAAAATTACAAGAGTATTTTGAGAGCACTAAAGGATTCGGTGTCTTGGCTACTGCCGACAGCGATGGGAAAGTCGATGCCGCAATCTATTCACGACCGCATTTCCTGGAAGAAGGGACCTTGGCATTTATCATGCGAGACCGCCTTACCCATCACAATCTGCAATCCAACCCCTCGGCAACCTTTCTTTTCGTAGAAGAAGGCACAGGCTACAAAGGAAAAAGGCTTTTTCTGAAAAAAGCCCGCGAAGAAAACAATCCGGAATTGATCAAGAAAATCAAACGCCGAAAACATACTGATGACAATGAGGAACCAATCTTCCTCGTGTTTTTCACCCTCGACAAAGAGCTCCCTCTGATCGGCGCTTAATGCAAATGTGCCTTTTGCAGATTATTTTTATCCAAGAAAAAAAATAATCTGTAAGACACAGAACTCGACCCAGGAGAAAGAATGTCCGCTTTAGAAAAGGAAATTCAGGAACAAATTGCAAGTTTGCTCGGCAGTCAACAACTGGCAGTACTGTCCACCCAAAGAGACGGACAACCTTATTCCAGTTTAATGGCCTTTGCCTTCACCCCCGACCTGGCAAACATCGTTGTTGCCACCGGCAAATCGACGCGAAAACATCAAAACCTCATGCAAGAAATGAGAGTTTCTCTTCTCATCGATAATCGTTCCAATAGCGAAAATGACTTTCACGCCGCCATGGCGGTCACTGTCATAGGAAAAGCGCAACTCCTTGAGGAGTCAGAACGACCGGGCTACGAGAAAATCTATCTGCAGAGGCATCCCTATCTTGAAAAATTTCTTTCCTCTCCAACAACAGCCTTTGTAAAAATAGCGGTCTCCCATTTTGTATTGGTCTCCCGTTTTCAAGATGTAATGGAATACAGGCTAGGCGATGAAAGTGATTTATTTTCCTGACACCCTGCAACCAACAGAAGGCGATCTAAGCGCGATCATTGGCGGAAAAGGCCAGGCGCTCTTCAAGCTCTATAACGCCGGCTTGCCTGTACCAAAACCTGTCTGCATCGGAACCAGTGGTTACGAGCTGTTTGTTGAAAGAAACCATCTTCGAGAAAAAATCAACCTTCTGCTGCACCGAAAAGACCTCAAGGAAATGCGTTGGGAAGAGATTTGGGATATTTCTCTTCGTATCCAGAACGTGTTTCTTGAGGGCGTTTATCCAGCAGAACTGCGTCTTGATATCAAAGAACTCATAAGCCGACAATTTAACAACAAGCCTGTCGTCATTCGCTCCTCAGCCCCTGGAGAGGATGGCAGTGCTCTTTCTTTTGCCGGTCTTCATGAATCATATATCAATGTATCGGGTATTGAACAGGTCCTGAAAAAAATGAAAAAAGTGTGGGCCTCCCTCTGGTCTGACAGAGCTATTCTCTATCGACAGGAACTTGGCCTGGAAGTGGCAAGCAGCACAATAGCAGTCGTCATCCAGGAGTTTATTGAGGGTGAAAGTTCCGGGGTTGTCTTCAGCAGGAGCCCGCTCGATGCATCTCAATTGATAATTGAAGCAGTGTACGGCCTCAATCAAGGCCTGGTTGCTGGTGATGTTGAACCAGATCGGTGGGTTCTTGACCGTAACTTACGAAAATCGCCAAAACACAGTCCACCTGCAGATCGTGAATATCAATTTCTTCGTTCCGGAAATGCTGGAGTTCGGCGACAACAGGTGCAGCCTGACCTGCAGGCAGTCCCTCCTTTAGATGAAGAACAGGTGAGAAATGTTGCGTCCTTGGGAATCGAACTTGAAAAGTTCTTTGGCATGGCCCAGGATGTCGAATGGACGATATGCAATGGCCATTTACACATTCTCCAGTCCCGACCTGTAACCGCCAGCAATGAAGGAGGGGATCGGTCCGATAAGCGATCCTGGTATCTGAGCCTGAATCGCAGTTACGATAACCTGCTGCAACTCTGGAAAAATATCGCCGAGAAACTCCTGCCAGAAATGAATCAAGAGTCGAGTTACCTGGCAAGCATGGCCCTGGAAGATTTAGCCGATGCTGAACTCGCCGATGAGCTGAACCGTCGGGACGGCATCAATGAAGGGTGGACGAGTGTTTATTGGAATGATTTCATCCCCTTCGCCCACGGGGTGCGCTTGTTTGGTGAAATGTACAACGACGTTGTTGAACCAGCCGACCCGTTTGAATTCGTGGCACTTCTAACCGGGCAGGAAATGCTCAGCACGGAACGCAATGTGTTGTTGCATGAATGCGCCAGGATGGTGAGCGCTGATGACTCTCTCCGGAGCGCTCTTCAGAAAGAAACCTTTGAAGAAATCGACAATCAGGGCTTTTTGAAAAAGCTCGCGCAGTTGAAATTCCGCTTTTCTATGGCAGGCCTTGGAACCGGGGAGGCGGACAATACCAATGCCCTGATTGCCGCAATGATCCTGCAATATGCCTCTCTTGATACGGCAGCCCTGGGGCGGCAGCAGGAGGTGTATGAGAATTCCAGACGACTGAAATCTCTGTTTATTGCCAAAGCGAGAGAAAAACTGCCAGTCGATCCTGAAAAGCTGCTCAAGATGGCGCGAGCAAGCTACCGTATTCGTGACGACGATAACATTCATATCGGCAGAATTGCTCAGGAACTGGAACGTGCCAAGGCATATGCCCGCAAGCGACTTCAAGCTCGAGGCATTTTGGTCAACCTCGAAAACTCTGTGAGAGATCTCTCACAGATGCTTCATGGTCGCACTCCCCCCACGGCATGTTCACAACCTTCTGGCGCGCAAAACTCTCGCCAGCCTGAAAAGCGGGTCAAAGCTCGACAACTGCAAGGTCAGGCGGCGAGCAGTGGCATAGCGAGGGGAAAGGCCAGGGTTATTGCTCCGGGAGGAGAACTGAAAGATTTCAGGAAAGGTGAAGTTCTGGTTATCGACTCGATTGATCCAACTATGACATTTCTGGCCCCTTTGGCTGCCGGGATTATCGAGAGACGGGGCGGAATGCTGATACACGGCGCAATTATCGCCAGGGAATATGGAATTCCCTGTATCACCGGAGTGGTGAATGCGACATCGCTTATCGACACTGGCGATTTTTTAACAGTTGATGGCTATCTTGGGATTTGCACAGTGCAAAGTAAAGAGCCCCGCTGACACCCGCTCAGCCATTTTAGTTGGCGTTGCCTTGACAAAAAACAGCCCTTATTGCTCATCGAGCAATAAGGGCTGTGCGAAAATCACTCAAACATTAATGGCAAGGTGACTTCTACCAACTATCACCTAACACTGTGCTTAAATCGGTACACTTGGCTTTTTCTTCTTCAGTCAGATCTTCTTTCTTCTTGATGTTTTTGAGGTCATCAATATAACAGGCATATTCTTTTCCGTTTTTATCTTGAACCCATACCATTTTCTGAAATTCTTTGGAAATCGTTTCGCCTTTCATACTTCCTCCATGTTTCAAGATTGATATTATTAAGAATCGCTGGACAGGCAACTCTCACTTATACTGAACGCTCATAATCTTAATCAATCTGCTATATTAATAGTAATCAATACTATAGTAAACTGAGAAAAAAAATCAAGCTCTCATGATGAATTCAATGGTGAGGAGTATTTCTGCTATGACTGGCAAGTGCCGGTTTTGGGCCACCTGCAAAGATATTGCTGTCTTTCCATGTATTGGGAATTTCTTCACAGGCTGCCAATTTCTGTAGTCAATCGACATGTATCGTGATTAGTTTCTGCGTATGCAAAACATAACTCTCTGTTACTCTACTCATCGTCCGGAAACACTGGCACTTACAACCAGGATAATGAAGAATCATGATGTAATTCTTCTTGAAGAGCCTCGCCACCCTGATTTCCACAAGGCACTTGGCGGTACTGTCAACCTCGAAGACCATTTGCTTGAACTCGATATAGATTATCCGGCTTTTACCCTGGGACAGTATCGACTGCTCCAGCAATTCTTCCAGGCCGGAAAAGAGATATTGCAGGTTGAACCATATTTTGATCATTTACTGTGGATTCAATATTTTTTTGCTGAAGGTCATCACCCTGATGAGATTACCTCCAACACACCTGCCCATGCTGTATATTGTGCCGAACGTGAGGCGACAAAAAATCTGATCAAGTATTATAATGAAGTCCGTGGCGATAATTTTCAAAAAATACTGGCCGCCATGAACACCTTTGCCATGGCTGATGCCAGGCGATTCATCCTTCGTGATTCTTTGCGGGCAAAGCGCATTGTCGAACTATTGGTTCCTGGAAAGGACATCTATATAGAGGCCGGTTCAATTCATCTTTTTCTGAAGCGATTGCTTAGCAAAAGTCTTTCAAAAGGATGTCACCTTCGAATACATGATATTGACGGGGAGGCGTTGAAAGTGCTCAACCTCCACGGCAGCCTCTTTAGTCCTGGCGATGAACTCACGCTGGACTATATTTTTGGCCGCAGTGTCAGCCAACAAAAATGGCAGTTGTGCTGTGCCCAGGCGCTGATATATTCCAAGATTATCAGAAAGGAAGAGATATCGAGTGGCGATGGCGAATTTCCTCACACCCTTAATGAAATTCGGTCTATAGTTGCGGTGAAAAAGCTTTCCATTGAAAAATGCAGAACCCTTTTCCAACGAATCAGGTCGCTTACCTCCGCTGAAGCGGCTGATATGACTGAAAGGTATTTGAAAATAACAAGAGAGTGAACCGGAGATGCTACGCTTTGGAAACAACAGGATATCAATCTGCAGAGATATGGCTGCACCGCCGGAGACCGTCTGGGATATCCTGACTGATACCCAACTCTGGTCATTATGGGGGCCTTCTGTTCTTGATGTCGACTGCCAGGATCGGCATATCCGGCTCGGCAGCAAGGGGCGGGTACAGACACTGTTTTCTTTCTGGCTGCCCTTCACGGTTTCTGAATTCAGGGACCTGGATTTTTGGACCTGGCGTATCGGCTCTTATAGCGCAACCGGTCATAAACTCATCCGGACGGGCGATACGTCATCGACTCTCTGCTTTGAAATGCCATGGTGGGCGGTAGCTTACCTCCCTCTCTGCTGGCTGGCGTTGATACGCATAGAAAAAATTGTTTCCCGGCATTGATTGTATTTTAGCGGAGGACATTTTGCCCTAATATGGGTACTATTCTATTTGTCCAGTGGAAAAAACAGTCAGGAAGGAGCGTATCATGGTGAAACGGGATTGTGAGCTATGGCGGCTTAGGCGGGACCGGCTCGGCAACCGCCAGGCTTTTACGGGCATGTGGACACGAACTCCACCTCATTGGCAGGAACAAGGAAAAGCTTGCTTGCCTCGCTGCTGAACTGGATTCTGGCTTCATAGTCGGAGATGTCTGCGAAGAAACCCTTTTCTCCCCGGTAACTGAGGATTTTGCCGCTCCCTGGGATGTAGTCTATTGCGTCGGAACCATTAGCCAAAACTCTCACAAAGGAAGAATCGGAAATTGTTCTCGAAGGGCTGTTTATGGCAATCGGTCATACACCGAGCACCGGGCTTTTTCGGGATTACCTGCAATTGGATGCACAGGGATATATCATTGTTTTTCCGAATTCTTCATTTACCGATGCTGCAGGTGTTTGCGCCTGCGGAGATGTTGCCGACAAAGTGTGCCGCCAGGCAATAACTGCTGCGGGAGCAGGTTGCGAGGCAGCCAGTGATGCCGAAAGATATCTTGAGCTCTTGAGCCTGTCCGGGTTCTAAGACATTTGCAAGCCCAATTGACGGAAGCATCTGGAAAGACTTCGAGAAATTGGGTAACCACTCACTTTACAACACTTAGAAAGGAGGAAACGTATGGGGTCCAAAGGACGTGAAATTATCGGAATGGATGTAGACACGTTGGTCGACCTGCTGCGTCGTGCCTATTGCGATGAGTGGCTGGCGTATTACCAGTACTGGCTGGGGGCGAAGCTGGTCAAAGGGCCGATGAAAGATGCTGTCGGAGCCGAATTGCTGCTGCATTCCACCGAAGAGCTCATGCATGCAGATATGATTGCAGTCCGCATAATCCAGCTAGGCGGCACTCCTGTCACCAAACCAGAAGAGTGGTATGCGTTAACCAATTGTGGTTACGATGCCCCGGATGATCCTTTTGTAAAGACCCTTCTTGAGCAGAATATCAAAGGCGAACAGTGCGCCATCAGCACATACAAAAAACTGATGGACATCACTAAAGATACCGATCCGGTGACCTACAATATTCTTCTCACCATCATCAGTCAGGAAGTAGAGCATGAGGAGGACCTGCAATCCCTGCTGGAAGATTTTGAGTTGATGATGACAAGATAAAATTATTTGCAGCGTCTAACCGCAGACATTTATTGCTTCTCGCAAGACGCTGCACATACAACTCAAGCCAGAACTGGATCGACAAGCAGCAGATGCCAAGGGGATTTATTCAGTTTCATTGGGTTCGGGAGGTCTTCTCTCAGGTACTTCCCGCCGTTCAACCTTTCCGGTATACCAGTCTGCCGACACGTAGAGCGAGCAGAAGCAGCTCCCGTATACTTGCACATCCGGTTCACGATAAGTACAGGGACAAATAATATCACGGTCATTCTCTCGCACTCCAGAGGTGAGTCGACAGGGACAAGTCATATAGCCGTATCGCTTCTTGTTTATGAGCAGGCTGCGAAGAAGCTCAAAGGTTTTTTCCTTATCTCCATTCAAATAATACCCTTTTGGTTCATTGACATTTTTGAGCATATCGTAAAGCTCGTCTGCTTCTGTTCGAATACCTATGTTTTCTTTTATTTCCTGGATCTTATATCCGACGACAGTCTCGTCTTCAATGACAACCGTGGGGAACGAACATTTTGGATTCACCTTCCTGAGCTCTTTTGCAACTTTTTTTCTTTCTTCAGGAAGTTCATCGGCCTGGATGCATTGAAAGGTGATTTCGAGGTCATCAAACATTTTCTTTATTGCCTGACAAAAAACGCAGGTGCTTAAACTGTATAAGATTATTTTTTTGAAATCATTTTGTATCTTTTGTTAAGTTTTCTGTAAATAATTTACAAACTGTTTTTGTAGTTGCCAATCGGACTTGGTGGAAGCGCTGACAAGGTTCCGGGCACGATTAATGAAGACAAAATGATGTATCGGCCGTACCAGAAATCAGTACGGTTTTTATTTTCACCATATCAGGCATGATTGCGAAGTTTTAACTCGGTTGGGTGAGGGGTTAGATAATGCTGGTGCTGAAGATATGGTTCCTGGTACTTACGAACATAATGATTCATAAGGGTAATAGGAACAATAAGCGGCACATAATTCTTTCGAAAACGTTCAATGACCTCCAGCAATTCCTGCTTTTCATCGCCACTCAGCATTTTTTTAAAATAACCCATCATGTGCATGAGAACATTTACATGTTTTTTCACCGTTGGTTTCAGTTTCATGGCCGCCATCAGCTTCTCCTGATAGGAGTTGAAAAGGTCTTCGGGAGCCAATTTCCCTGCTTGGGCAACTATACGCCCAAGCTCCCTATAGTGTTTTTCACTGTGGGAACGAAGCAGCAATTTATGCTCGGTATGAAAAATCACCAGGCTGTGCACGGTAAAGGCTTTGAGGGTATCGCGCCATCGCCTGTAGACAAAGACAGATTCAATAAAATTTTCACGCAGAGGCAGGTCATGCAGGCGGCCTTCCTCTTCTACAGGCAGGAGCGGAAAACGATTCATAAAGGCCCTGGCAAAAAGACCAACGCCGATTGCATGGGGCATTTTGTTCTTGTCATACACCTTGACCCTTTCCATTCCCGAAGAAGGAGATTTGCTTTTAAAAATAAAGCCGCAGAGATCCTCCTGGGCCAATTGGTTTACCTTGTTTTCTGCCCATTCCTTCATTCTGTCAGTGTGATCTACTCCTGTCTTGTTCGTTACCAGTCGCGGAGCTTCAGGATCGCCAATAAGGCGCATTGCTTCACGGGGTATCGATAGACCGCATTCCACTTCAGGGCAGACCGGTATAAATTCAAAATATTGTCCAAGCTGTCCGGTTATATACCGGTCATGCTTGTGCCCACCATCATATCGAACCTTATTGCCAAGCAGGCAGGAACTGACGCCTATGCGAATCATCTTGCTTTCAGTATCGCCCATATACTTTTTCTCCGGTTAGGGGAAGCACTTTAACATGCTATATTATGACAATAATACGAAATCGGGAAAAGTAAGCAAGAACTGCTTTCCTAGACCAATGTGTATTCTCAGCACATATCGAGGCGGAAGCATCAGCACAATACTTTGCAGCCCCTTTATCTATCGGGTATCAAGCTGCAGTTTTGCATCAGTTATGAAGTGTATCCGCCAAGGGTAGAAATCTTTATAATCTTCAGGTTTTTGGCTGGCCACCCACAGTAAATCTTTACGGGCGCTTTTAAGGTCTCCCGTAACCTGATAATCATATTTCCCTTTGCCCCAGGTCGGCAACAAATACTTTTTGCGTTTGTTAAGCGATTTTTCAAGATAGGTCTTTCCCAGGTTGGAGTCACCATCAAGCAATGACGACAAGGCCAGATAGCATATGCTGTAAGCAAATTCCACAGCACCATTACAAAATTCAGGGACCACCTGGTTGATTCTGTCAAGGAAGATAATGCCGGATTGCAGCCAGCTGACATTACTGATTTTCTCGGGCAGAGTCATGCCTTCCTTAAATTCGTATTGCAGAGCTGTTACCCAGAAAAGCATGGCAGGGGCATCTTCCACCTGGAGCGTCTGGGCAACATCCTTGACACTGGGGGGTATGTCTTACCGAAAAGAAATTAAAATTGATAAAAATGCTCTTAAACGACACATTGAGCTCTTAAGCGGGAATAACTGATATTCTAAATCTTTAGGAAACATTTTATGGTGGAGCATAAACCCTTCCCAGCCCAAAATATTCCTAGAATGGTGCCGAAATCACTCTATAATAACGAGAACTTCATTGTGTTTTAGAAAAGGAATTGTCCAGGGCGGGTCATATCCTGCAGAAAATGGCTTGCCTATCGGTTGCAGTCCTTTCGCCCTGACGATATCCATGAGCTTTTTAGCTTTGGCATTGTACTTTTTTTCTCGTAAGTTGCCGCTATAGCTGATTGCCGCGGCTCTGTACCTAGGGATCTTGATAAGTTTCACCTCGGGGGCTAGAGGCTCCGGCGGCTTTTCCGTATTATATTTTGAAGGGAGTACAAATTCCATTGTCCAGCCTTTTCCTTTCTTTTGTTGGATTACAGGTCCGGTCATTGCAATTTTCTCGCCCTTTTCCTGTTGAATAACTGGGCCAGTCATAGCAATTTTTTCCTGCTTTTTATTGTTTCCGGAAATGTAATTAAACAGCAGACGAAATCCTTTACTGGTGCTTAACCGATAATCACCTTCAATCTCGGTTCGGGCTGCCCAGTACTCTTCATATTGACGAATGTCAAAAGAACCCTCTTGTTCAAGAATCTGATAATCCAACATCTCAACAGTGCGGATACCGAATACAGAGCAGCTTTGAAGAAAAACTGTCGCCATTAAAACAAAAAATGTTTTCATACGAATGCACCTTCTAATGAATATATTAGACACATAAAAATGATATTCAAGTTGAGCTATGAGCAAAGAAGGCAGGTTTTGATCAGGGGCTATCTTGACTTTCATAAATAAATCTGTCCCCTTTTCTCGCATGCTGTGTGGGCCAACATCAAGTGGCCACCATAAGATTGGAGTGTGCCAATGTACTGATAGCTATCTTTAAAATTCTTACAAATTATTCAGATTGCTTGAGTATGTCTCTTTGCAGAAAAATATCCCATAACTTCTTCATGGTTTCTGGAGTGTGGCCACCGGAGGTTTTTATGACGTGGTTGTATGGTAGGATATCACCCAAAATTCTTTGAGCTTCTACATAGCTATCTTCGGTTCCGTAACCAAGATATATTACAGGTTTCTGCCTCTGATTCTCGGGGTATTGTTTAAGCCAATGCCAAATCATTCGTTGCCAATCATCATCAGGATTGTATTCACCCGGTTCCCATTGGCGGACGCCTCCTTGCGATTCGATTTCACTTATGATCTTGTCGTACCCCAGAAAAGGAGAAATAACAAAGATACCCTGCACATCCTCAGGATAGAAGCGGGAGTACATCAAAGCACCCAACCCCCCCATGGAAGCGCCAACAAGCCAAATTTTTTCATAACCTTTGGCTCTGGCCGGATTAATAATATCAGCTTTGAGGCGCTCAACCAGGGTTTCTCCAAAATAATAACCAAAATGCGCATTCGGAGCGATCATGTCATAGGGTAGCTTGGAGTCCTTGATGGCATCAACGAATCCTTTTTCCGCAAAATCTTCGTGACTTCCTCCCCGACCACGCAGAAAAACAATCAAGTTTCTTTGGGATCTTGACTCTTCAATATCATAATAGAGCGACTTAAGAGGAGCGTTGGTGGAACAGCCAGAGATGGTTAAAATTGCCACAATGAAAGAAAAAGTCAGGAAGGATTTCATGCAATTTCCTTTAATTTAAAGTGGATAGATATCCTGGTTATCACCTGGGCAAAAAAGACCTGCGTACCTTGTCAGTGTGGATTAAGTTGATTGAAACATCAATCAACCCAGAACTAAAACCACGGAGGCAGGTCATGGAAAAAAGGACCATCAACACCTACACAGAAATGTCTGGAAGCAGTTGTTGGTCTTTTCGATGATGACAGGTCTGAATATGAGAAGAATTACACCCTGGTGCAGGCATGATATTCGTCTTCTTCGGAATACTGTCGTGAAAAATAAATGTTTAAGTACATGTTTTTGAAGGAAAATACCTTAGCTAGCTTGGTCCAACGCCAGTTATTTGATTGAGCGTAAAAATAAATGCGAAAGTTGTCTCAAAAGGGCAGTTTTGATGCATCTGATCCGATACTTAAGACTGCTCTCTCAAGTTGACTTTCGCATTTCATTTTATATCAAAACCAACTCCTGCTTTTGATCCCCCAACAAAACTCTACCAGACAAACACACACATTCAGACACAATTTCCACAGCACAATTCTCATCTACATTTATCACCCTCATAATCACTACGAACGCAATTGTCTGCACTTGCCCGGTTTTAATACCGTAGATCTTGCCTTTCTTCAAACAACTTTTATTATTTGACTGAAGCATGGGAACCTTACCCTGACGAACATCGAGACATTGAATATATCCAACCGGGGTTTGTTTTTTAACTATCGGAGGCACATATGCACAAGAGATTACTTGTTTTCCTCATTGTCGTCTTAAACGTCGGACTAATAATATGCACCCTGCACGCTGAGGTTCGTCCATGGAAGATTGATGAAGAGCATACAAACCTTTATTTTAGCGTCGATCATATCTATGCTAAAGTTCAAGGCCGCTTCACCGATTATAAGGGGACGCTTCGCTTTGATCCGGACAACCTCAAGGACAGTAAAATTTCCTTTGAGATCAAAGTAAAAAGTGTTGACACCGGTATAGGCAAGCGTGACAGGCATTTACGGTCAGCCGATTTCTTTGATGCGTCAAAGTATCCATTCATGACATTTACCAGCCATAGTATTACCAAGGCAGAGGAAAACATTTACAACGTGAGCGGTATATTAACCATAAAAGATGTTTCTAAAGAGCTGGTTCTGCCTCTTACTTTTGAGGGAATGAGAGAAAATCCTTTAGCACCTGACATGGAAGTGGCAGGGTTTAATGGTCATTTGACGATTGACCGACTGGCATATCATGTTGGCAATGGAAAATATTACCAGATGGGTGCAGTCGGCAAGGACGTCGATATTCTGGTAACGATCGAGGCACTGCGGAAAAAATGATCCAGATGATGAAAGACACTCATAATCCCCATACTCTATCGACAAAGTCCAATTCCGGTGGGTGTTTTGTTTTACTTGCCAAATGACTGAGAATACCGATCCTTTTCCTGGAAATCGCAGATTGCCGCTCACAGGGGCAACAAATTTTCGCGACCTTGGCTGGTACCCGACAGCCGAATTTCGCCGGGTAAAGAAGGGACTGGTCTATCGTTCTGATCACCTTTCCCGCCTCACTGCGGGTGATCAACACATTCTGGAGAGTCTCCGATTCAAGTTGGTTTGCGATCTGAGAACTGTGCGCGAGCAGCAGAAGGCTCCCGACCTCCTGCCCGTAAGCGACACAGTGCGTCTGCTTTCTCTGCCCATAGAGGCTCAGGGCTTTGACCCGTCTACGGCCATCGACCGACTGCGGAAAGGAGACGACAGCTGGCTGTCCATGGATTTTTTCATCAAACTCTACCGGCGATATCTTGACGATTTCGGACCTGTGTGGGGCAAAGTGCTCGGCCTTGCTGCCTCTTCCTCCAATCTGCCGCTGGTCTTTCACTGTACCGGCGGCAAGGATCGCACTGGAATCTGTGCAGCGTTGCTGCTCAAAGTACTTGGCGTGCAGGAGGCTAACATCTTCTTTGATTATGATCAGTCAAATATCTGCAATGCCGAACGGCTGAAATCGATTTATGCCGAGTTTGCTGCTTTGGGTGTAGGGCCTGAAAAAGCCGCACTTTATCTACAGGCACCGAGCGAACTCTTGGTTGCCATGTTTGATCACCTTAAAAAAAACTACGGTACTATTGAAGACTATCTGATAAGGAAGGCGGGGCTGCAAGAGACAACGATCATAGCCTTACGGGAAGGATTGTTGCAATGACAAATCCGTCAGATCCCACTGGAGAACATCCAGAAAAGTTCATCTCTCAAAACGAGCAACGACAGGAGGCACTGTTACGATTGCGGCACCAATCGTGGTTTGCCGCAATGCTCCTTTTCTCCCCCTGGTTGACGACCGTATTCCTTTTCTGGTCATCCCTTCAAGTCGAACCGATCACCGTCCTGGCGCTTCTCCCCGGGCTGGTGGTAGCGATCTACCTGCAACAATATCTGTCAGGTCATCTGGCAAGCAACCATCGTTTTTTTGAAGAGGACCAGCTCTTTTCTACCCTGGGAGCAGCCAACTGGATCACCCTGCTGCGTGGCGGGGCTATTGTTGCGCTTGCCGGATTCCTACCACTGGCCATCCAGAGTCAGGGACTGGAAATTTCGAATGGACTAACCTGGGCTCCGGGGTTCATCTACCTCGGCATTTCCCTGGCCGATCTGTGCGACGGTTTTGTTGCCAGAATGCAAGGCAAAGAGACAGAACTCGGCAAACAGCTGGATATTGAAACCGACGCCGCAGGCCTGTTGGTGGCCTCGCTGCTGGCTGTTGCTCTCTGTCAATTGCCGGTTATCTACCTCCTGGTGGGACTGGCCTATTACCCGTTTATCCTCGGCATCAGTTTGCGGCAGAAGAGCGCTCTTCCCGTGATCGCTCTACGGTCACGACCCTATTCGCGGATAATCGCCGGTTGCCAGATGGGCTTGGTAGGGATGGTTCTTTTGCCAATCTTTAATCCACCGTTCACCTTTGTTGCCGCCTATATTTTCATGACGCCACTGCTTCTCGGTTTCTTCCGAGACTGGCTGGTGGTTTCCTGCCGAATAAAAACAGATGCCGACCAGCAGGCAGGCCTGGATCATTGGTTAAGGTCCTTGATGACAAAGGTGCCAATTGTCCTTCGTCTGGCAATTCTGGTCGGCGGAATATACTCCTTCGTCGACTCCGGCGATTATCAACTCCCCCTGGCCTGGCAACTGGTTTTGAGCCTCTACTTTATCGCAGCAATTGTTGGCTTTATGGGCCGCAGCGCATGTCTTTTTCTGGTGTTGCTGCTTGGCAGCACGCTATCGCCATTAGGAATATCCTTTTTTTCAGGGACTCTTTTTGCCTCCGCTGCCGCATTGATGTTGAGTGGCACGGGAACCATGTCCCTCTGGGCGCCTGAAGACAGAATACTCTATCGTCGTAACGAAAACGCAGTCATGAAGGCAAGGAAGGTCCTATGAACCTGCCTCCCAAATCAGCAGCCGAGGGTTCATGCATATCTGCCACTCTCAGGCGGGCGATGTCAAAGAGCAGGCGCTGGCTGTTCGGGTTGCTCGGTTTGGCCTTGGCCTGGCATGCGCTGCGGGGTGTAGCCTGGGTCGAGGTATGGGCTCTTTTGGCCGGAATCGGCCCCTTGGCCATCCTGAGCCTTGCAGCTGTCAACCTGCTGTTGCTGCCATTGATGACGGCCCGGTGGTGGTTACTTTTAAGGACCCTGGGGTCACCGGTCGGCTTGCTCCCTCTCTGCGCCTATCGCACCGCCGCCAACGCCATCAGCTACCTCACCCCCGGTCCCCATTTCGGCGGAGAACCCCTGTCTATATACCTTCTGAACCATCGACAAGAAACGAGTCTGTCTTCTGCTTCGACATCGGTGATCGTGGACCGGTTGCTGGAACTTCTGGCAAGTTTTGTCGTCCTGTCCCTCTCCATGGGCATTCTGGCCTTTACCGAAAGCGACATCTTTGCCGGGAGCAAGGGTCTGTTCTTCATCATTGCCGTGCTGGCGTTTTTTACTTGGATTCTGTCCGCACTCTTTACCGGCAGAAGACCACTTTCCCGGTCTGTCTTTCTGCTCAAGAGGCTTTGCCCTTTCATTCCATGGACCAATGGAGCTTTGATGGAAATCATTGTCCAGGGAGAGACTACGGCCGAATCTCTCTTTCGGGGGAACCGCCACCAATTTCTGTTTGCCAACCTGCTCTCGCTGGCTCACTGGCTTGGGGTCTTTACCGAATTCTGGTTGATGTCCATCTTTCTTGGCTTTCCTTTGTCGCTTTGGCATCTGACCGCGGTGGTCGTGGTCGCACGCCTGGCCTTTTTCACGCCCTTACCGGCGGGTATCGGTGTTCTCGAGTCAGCTCTGCCCTGGGTGACCGCAGCCCTTGGGCTGGGGAGCACCTTTGGGCTGAGTCTCTGCCTGATCATTCGGTTCCGTGATCTTATCTTTACTCTGGCTGGCATAGGGCTTGCCATGAAGTATTTGACTTGCCGCAGGAAGGCCGTTATCATCAAGGGTACATTAGCTGAGCCAGTTTCAAACGATGCCCTTAAATAACCGCAGAATGGCTGAGCAACGCAGCCGATTTGGCGGAAAGATTGAAAATCCTGTCAACAAGGTATTTGACGGACTACACCAAATACCTACAGCTACGCGGCACGGAAACAGCTCGGATATTTTGCGTCGCCGCTAAAGGATGCCTATGGATGATCGTCACCAGGAAGTCTGGCTTGACCAACTGCCAAGTCTGTCCAGGGAGTTCTTCGAACGTCACCACCGGCCGCTGGTCATTGTATCCTACGCCCAGAGTCTGGACGGCAGTATTGCCACCCGGAATCGAGAACCGCTTCGGTTGAGCTGCCACCAGGCCATGGTCCTGACCCATCGCATCCGTGCCGCCAGCGATGCCATTGTCATCGGGATCAATACCCTGGTGGTCGACAACCCCCAGCTGACCGTACGTCTTATCGAAGGAGTAAACCCCCAACCAATTGTTCTCGACAGTAAACTGCGCATCCCTTTGCGGGCACGGCTGCTTGAGCGCACCGACCACCGTTGCTGGGTGGCCTGTGTCGACAGAAGCGACCCTGAGCGAATCCGGGTTGTAGAAAGTCGGGGCGCAGAGGTCATTCGCTGCAACGGTGATCTTCTGGGCAGAGTGGCGCTGCCGCATCTGCTGCATCAACTTGGCGAGAGGGGCATCAGAAGCATCATGGTGGAAGGCGGCAGCCAGGTAATTACCAGCTTCTTCGAGGCACGTCTGGTGGACCAGGTGATCATCACTATCGCCCCTCGCCTGGTGGGAGGCCTTACAGTATTGAGCCGGCATGTTGTCGGTGATGGTTCTCAGCTGCATCTCAATCCGGCGTCCTACCAATCCTGCGGCTCGGATGTCATCCTCTGGGGTAGGCCGCAGTGGCAAACGCAATGAGGCAGCATCGACTCGAATTTACCGAGCCGGGCCGGGTTGAGGTAAAGATCGGGCCGGCACCGCAACCCGCCGCCGATCAAGTTCTGGTGCAGACGTACTGTTCGGCCATCAGTCCCGGGACGGAGATGCTGGTTTACCGGGGGCAGTGGCCACCGGGAGTCTCGGTAGACAGCACCATTGCCGCCCTTGGGGGAGCCTTTGCCTACCCTCTGGCCTATGGCTACTGTGCGGTAGGCCGGGTAATTGCCAAGGGGGCGACCGTATCAGCCGACTGGCTTGGCCGCCGGGTCTTCGCCTTCCATCCCCACCAAAACCTCTTCTGCGCGAAACCTGACACCCTTCATTCTGTTCCTGATGACCTGGATAATGAAACTGCCCTCTTTCTGCCCAGCATGGAGACTGCGGTTAACTTGCTGCTGGACGGTTCTCCGCTGATCGGCGAAAATATCGTTGTTATCGGTCAGGGCATCATTGGTCTTCTCACCACCGCTCTGCTCGCCCGTTTTCCTTTGACCACTCTCGCGACGCTTGACGCTCACCCGCTGCGGCGCAAGGCCTCCATTGGTCTTGGTGCCGGCGAGAGCTTTGCTCCTGAGGATGCTGACTCCTTCAGCCGGTTGGGCGGGGTTCCGGGCCAGGGTGGCGTGGCGGATCTGGTGTACGAACTCTCTGGTAATCCGTCGGCACTGAATACCGCTCTTTCGCTCACCCGCTTTAATGGCCGGGTGGTGGTCGGTTCCTGGTATGGCGCGAAAAAGGCGGAACTGGACCTGGGCTCCTTCTTTCACCGCGGCCGTATCTCGCTTATCAGTTCCCAGGTGAGCAGTCTGGCCCCTGAACTGACGGGTCGATGGCAGAACCGTCGACGGCTGGATCTGGCCTGGGAGATGTTGCGGCAAGTTCGCCCGTTAGACTGCATCACCCATAGATTTACCCTGAAAGATGCGGCCTTAGCCTATGCCCTCATTGACCATAGGCCTGAAGAGACGATTCAGGTCATCTTCGACTATCAAAGCACAGAGGAACTGTGAGATAAAACAAGGAGATAACACCATGTACAATCTCGGAGTAGCGCGCGAATTTAATGCCCGGCATTACCTTATCGGTGGTGACTGGGGTGAGGAGAATGTCGAACATTCCCATCACTACCGAATAGAGCTGATTCTGGAGAAAAAGGACCTGGACCGCCATGGCTTCCTGGTTGATATTGTCGAGGTGGAACGCCATCTGGACGAGGTCGTCGCAGATTTCCAGGGCCAGACCCTCAATGCGCTCGACGCCTTCGCAAGCTTCAACCCCAGCATCGAGCGGCTGGCCACAATATTACAGAAAATTTTCAGAGAGCGGCTTGGGTCGTTGCAGCTGGAAGCCCTTACCGTCAAAATCTGGGAGAACGATATCGCCTGGACTTCTTACCGCACCACCTGCTGATGCGTATCGGCTTTATCATATACGGCAGCCTTGATACTCTCACCGGTGGCTATCTCTATGACCAGATTGTGGTTCAAGGTCTCAAGCGGCTTGGCCATGAGGTGGAGGTTATCAGTCTTCCGTCCGGCTGCTATCTCCAAAAGCTGATCTATGGTTTTTCCCGCTGGCCTGCTCGCCGCATGCTGAAAAAAAAGTTCGATATCATTATTCAGGACGAACTCTGTCATCCGTCGCTTTTTCTGCCGAACAAACAAATCCTTCGGCAGGAAACCCGTCCCCTTCTGGTGGCCCTCGTCCATCATATCCTCTGCGACGAACCACGCCATCGCTTGCACAATATGCTGCTGGCTGTCGCTGAAAGGAGCTTTCTTGCCTCGGTTGATGGTTTTATCTGCAACTCGGAAACTACCCGCAGGAAAGTAAGATCCCTGGTCGACCATAATCGGCCCGAGCTTATCGCCTACCCGGCCGGAGACCGCCTGGGAAGCCCTCTCTCAGCCCAAGTTATCGGAAAACGAGCCCAGCGCCCCGGGCCCCTGGAATTATTCTTTCTTGGTATTGTGATCCCCAGAAAAGGCTTGCTGCCATTGCTCAGAGCGCTGCATAAGGTTGACCGAAAGGTCTGGCGCTTGACAGTGGTTGGTGGTCTTGACTTCGATCCCGCACATACAGCCGAGGTACGACAACTCTGCTCGCAACTTGACCTGACCGATTCGGTCCGGTTCCTCGGCCCCCTGCAGGATGCCCGACTGATTGAGATTCTGAGCAACAGTCATCTCTTCTGTATGCCCTATGCTTACGAGGGTTTTGGTATCGCCATCCTGGAGGCCATGGCCTTTGGCCTGCCGGCCATCGGTTGCCAAAATGGGGCGGCAGGCGAAACCATACATCATGGGGTGAACGGTTTTCTGCTGGCACCTGACGACCTCGCTGGATTGGGGCAGGTGCTCATCAAACTACACAAAGATCGACAGGACCTGCAGCGACTGGCGCTTGCCGCCTGTGCAACCTATGCCCGCAGCCCGGGCTGGCAGGACAGCGTAGCAGCCATTGACTGCTTTCTCCGGGAAATAAAGGGTTTTCAGGATCGAAGAGAAATTACCGGGCTTTCTCGAAATCTTAAGACTTCAAGAGCGAAAAACTTCGATGCGACAAAATAATCGCATAAACAGTGAAAACCGCCAAGCGATAAGGGATGCAGCCGATCGCAGCTTTGATTCCCGTTACCTCGCCGCCAAGAAGACCATTGATGACCAATCGCTTAATCACCATGTCTGGGAGACACTGCACTATTCCCTGCAGCAGACCCCATGGAGTAAGCCGCTGAATATTCTTGAGATAGGCGCCGGTATCGGCACCATGTTCGAACGAATGGTTGACAGGGGTTTGCTGACCGGTCCTGCTACCTATGTTGCCACCGACAGTGATCCTGGTCAACTCGCAGCGGCACGGCAATATCTTTCGCAGTGGGCAAAGCGTCGTGGTCATGCTTTGTTGTGGTCGGGTGAATATGGTGGTGATCTGCACACGTCAAGGGCTGATATCTCGCTGAGGCTTGCTCTTGCCAGTGCCGAAGAGCTCGCCGGCAGGGCGGATGCACTCAGTCCTTTTCATCTGGTGATAGCCCATGCCGTGCTTGATCTGGTTGATTTTCCAGTTTTGCTGCCCCGACTTTTGTCACGTCTTGCCGCTAACGGCATGGCCTATTTCACCTGCAACTTTGATGGTGAGACCCTTTTCCTGCCGGAAAATGAAGATGACCAGGAGATCATCGGCCTCTACCATGCCTCCATGGAAACGCGGCTCAGAGGGGCAAGCCACACAGGTCGAAGACTTCTGGGCTTTTTGCAAGGCCCGCCCCTGGATCTCTTGGCTGCCGGAAGTTCGGACTGGATCGTCCATCCCCGTGATCGTCGTTACTCAACAGATGAGGTTTTTTTCCTGCATGCAATCATTGATACTGTGGAGAGGGAACTTGCTAAAAAGCCCAGCCCGCCATCCAGCCTGGCTGCCTGGGCAAGTGTGCGACGCCGTCAGGTCGAGGCCGGTGAATTGTCACTTCTGGCTCGCCATCTTGATATCCTGGCCCGACGCCTTCCAGCCCCGCCATGAAACCGGGATATTTCCTCTTCTCATCACTGTTCAAACTTTCGGCAGCTCTTCTCATTCTCAGCGTCCTGCTTAACCTCAACTATCCGGCCAACTATGTTTTGTCCTGGCAGCTCTTGCAGCCTTCTCCTGATGTCTGGCTGTTGCTTAGCCTGCTCGCCGTGGCGGGCTTTTTCGGAAAACGTCCTCTCTTTGTGACCAGCCTGACGGTATGGGTGTTTTTTCTTGCCCTGCGCCTTTTCCGCATCGGGGATACCGGTGTGCCCATGTATCTTAACCGGCCTTTCAACCTCTACATAGATTCCGCTTACCTCTTCGGGCTCTATGACTTGCTTAAGACATCCTCCCGCCATGGAGATTTCCTGCTGATGTCTACAAAGGTGACGGTGGTAGTGCTGGGAGCCATAGTTGCGAGTTGGTACGCCTGGCAGACCGCGGCAAGAACGCTTTTAGACAAGCGGGTTCGGCGCTTTTTTTTGATCCTGTCGGGCTCTCTTTTTTGCACAGGCCTAATCTGGGGATGGCCAACGGTCAAGCCACCGGTCACCGCCCGCCTTGGCCAGCAGACCCTCCTCATCCGGCAGCAAATCAGCCACCAACAGGCCATTGTAAATCGCTTGAAAAAAACTGCCCGGGACAGGGGAACAAGTCCCTTCCCCCTTAACGGTCTGCAAGGTGCCGATGTCCTGTTGTTCATGGTTGAATCCTATGGTCATGTCGTCTTCAGCCAGTCTCGGTACCGACAGGCGATGGCAGCCACCATAACCGACTTTGCCAAGATCCTCGATCAGCATGGTTTCACCGCCGTCTCATCATACCTTGTCTCTCCAACCTACGGCGGCTCATCCTCGCTGGCCCATAGCTCTCTGGAGTTTGGGGTGAAGGTTGGAAACCATCTTGAGGAGAAAGCATTGCTGCACTCCGCTCTGCCGCCTCTAGCCTCCTATTTTGCTGAAAGTGGCTATCGTAGCGTCTCTGTGATGCCCGGAACCCGCTTTGCTTTTCCTGAAGGGTCCGCTTTCGGTTATGACCAGTATTATTACGCCTGGCATTTCAATTACCGTGGGCCAACTTTCGGTTGGGCCCCGATGTCAGACCAGTTTGTGCTCGACTGGGTTCGCCGCCGGGAATTCGTCAAACGCCAGCAACCGCTCTTTCTCCGCTACGTGCTGATCAGCAGTCACGCGGCCTTCAGTATTCAACCGCCATTCATTACCGATTGGGAAGTTATTGGTGACGGCAGTGTCTATAAAGACCGCCAGCTGATCTACTACCCCATCTATTGGCCTAATCTCAAAAATGCGGGAGAGGCCTATCTTCGCTCTCTGGACTATGAATTCACCATTCTGGGGGACTACCTTGCAAAGTATGTCAGTACCGACAGTCTGATCATCATCATGGGAGATCACCAGCCAAATCTCCAATTGACCGGTGCAGGAGAACCATGGTCCGTTCCGGTGCACATCATGAGCCGGAATGCTCGTTTACTGGAACCGTTTAGCAACCGGGGCTATACCCCCGGCCTCACTCCAGCTCAACCGCGTCCCCACGCTGGGATGGAGACTTTTTTGCCGGAGTTCATCGAAGATTTCAGGTAGTTTTTGGCATGCAGATAGCAACACTTCTACAGTGAAGGCGATATCGATCTTCTCCTGGGATCTTTCCAGGGCGTGTTGTTCATTTGTCGCCACCAGTTCTAATCTCTCGACTCATCCGGCACCTCATGTCCCCCACTCAGTAAGGTTTGCATTACTCGAAGGTTCCTCCCATCGCTGGTTGACCAATAAGTAACTTCAGACATGTTACCCCCTTCGCTTCACCTCCATTAAAGTGGCTTCATCACTATTACGAGGTAATCCGCCTCTGTGCTCCGCATCGGTACTCTCATCCTTGTGGGTCCTCCACTTGGATTTCTTCCTTAGCATCGGAACGACAGGTTCCCACGTTCCACGCGAAAGCCAAGACCATGTTCACGCCACCTTTATGCCGGCCGCCGCTCGGGCAATAAACAGGCACCCCCCGAACTTATCCTGGAATAGAAACAGGTCCCAGTTTTGACGACATCCTTAATCTTTCGACACCTCATCAATGGTTCGCTTGCGCTCGTCTCCATGTTCCATACCTGACCCAGTCTTGCCGAGCCTTTTCCTTAACGCTCACCACCATGGCTCTTTACCACAGCAGCTTAAGGTGGTTTGGTGCCTGCTCCTGCAAGCCGACTCCGAGGGACCTACCCTCATCTTTCGTGTAGTTGCGAGCAAAAAAATTACTTGCTCTCGTGGCACACTGCTTCCAGATTATCTCAGGCTTACGCCCTAGGTGTTGAATCCGTTGGATGTAAGAACGGATTTCAACCTGATTAACTCCCCTTCTTTGTCCTTA
>JBBRDD010000062.1:0-22983 GCA_038204235.1 Desulfobulbales bacterium | reverse complement strand
GCCAATGTGAGCGTATTCATATCCTGCCGGCCGGAAAGAATACCATCAAACACGAGCTGTTCACGGTGGAAGGAACCGGAACGATGATCGCTGATAACTTCAGCGAGGAATTGCGCCAGGTGCAAACCGATGAAGAGGTGGCAATTGTGCGTCGAATTCTGGCTATGTATAAACGTTCGGGATTTCTGAAACCCCGAAGCAAGCAATATCTGAGTGAGAACAGGCATCATTTTTTTGTGACGGCGATTGACGGGATTGTGGTCGGTTGTCTCGAACAGAAGATAATCAATGAGCAGACCGTCGAATTGGGTGCTTTGGCAATCTCCGCCCGTTTTCGTAATCAGAGGGTGGGGGTCTTTACGGTCAATGCCTTTATCGAGAAGATGGTTGAGCAGGGCTACAGCCGATTTATTTCGTTGACCAGAAATCCTCGACTGCAGGCTCTCTATCTCCAGCTGGGCTTTGTCGAAGAGAGTCCGCCTGAATATTCCCGCCGCCAAAGTGAGAGTCCCGATGTAAGGATGTTTTTCAAAAACGGTACACATCCTTAGTTTTTCGAAAAGAGATTCATTTACACCATGTAAATTATCCTGACACCATACCATGCTGCAGTATCGCGGGGATCTCGGTTTCAGGGAGGTGTTGTCCTTTTACGCTCGGTAACTATTAGTTTTTTCAACCAGATACCGGGTAAAAAAAACATTGATAAAAGAGAAAAGAGATGCCTTACTGTGGCATAGTCTGTGCAGGCTAATTATTTTATACTATGACGCTATGGAAAAAATTTTGACAAGGGAGGTCGAAATGAGACAAATCAAACGAATTGTTGTTCCCGTCGATTTTGCTTACCACACTGACGTGCTTGTTGACTATGCAGCGTATCTGGCCGGAGAATTCTCAGCGCTCACCCATTACATTCATGTCGTTGAATTCTACCCGGGCAATTCGATGACCCCGCTCTCCTATGTGCAGGAATACGAAGAAAAGTTGCTGGCAGACGTACGGGTCAGAATGGCGCAACTTCTCGAAGACAACAAAGAGAGGTGTAAAGGGTGTACCGGGAAAGTAATTGTCGGTGATCCGGTCGATTCCATTATTGAATATGCCACCGCTCAGGATGCCGACATGATTATCATGGGGACCCACGGATCGAAAGGACTGGAAAAAATCCTGCTCGGCAGCGTGGCGGAAAGAGTCCTGAAAGCGGCGCATTGTCCAGTGCTGATTATGAATCCGTTCAAAAAATAATCGTACCGGGGTGTGCACTTTTTGTCACTCTTCAGGTGTGAGGTAAACTCTCAGCACATGAAAACTCCTACTCCATGCCGGAAAAACCAGATGCACAGATTGATGATTTTTCCCTGTCTTCTGTGGTGTCTCTTTATTTTGTCGTCAGCTCAGGCAGCAGAAAAACCAATTAAAATTGGAGTGCTGGCTGTGCGTGGCGCAACACAATGCCTCAAGAGCTGGTCGCCAACGGCTGAGTATCTCTCCAGGCATATCCCGGGCTATACTTTTGTCATCGTCCCCTTAACCCATGATCAGATAACTCCCAGCGTCAGCAATGCTGAGGTTGATTTCATCCTGACCAATTCCTCATATTATGTGGAACTGGAACAAGGGTATGGCGTCAACAGGATCGCGACCTTGAAAGAGATGCGCCTCGGCCGGGTCTATTCGCAATACGGCAGTGTCATCTTCAGCCGGGCGGATCGGAACGATATCAGAAAACTGTCGGATCTTAACGGGAAGTCGTTTATGGGGGTCTCCGAGAACTCCCTTGGCGGCTGGCTGATGGCCTGGCGGGAATTGAAGGAAAACGGCATTGATCCCCATAAGGCTTTCAAAGCGATACTGCATAGGGAGACCCATGACGAAGTCGTCTATGCGGTCCGCGATGGGCTGGTTGACGTCGGGACCGTGCGCACCAATACGCTGGAGGAATTGAGTGCCGAGGGGAAAATCAATCTCCACGATTTTTTTGTTTTTCCCCGTCTGCACGATCCACAACTCAAGACCCCATACCTCTGCACCACGAGAGAGTATCCCGACTGGCCCATGGCAAAGACCAAAGAGACACCCGTCGAGCTGGCCGAAAAAGTTGCCGTGGCGCTGCTGCAGATGAAAGTGGACTCTCCGGCCGCCCAGGCGGCAGGTTGTGCCGGCTGGACGATACCGATGAATTATCAACCGGTCATGGATCTCATGATGGCTCTGCATGTCGGTCCCTATAAGGACCTCGGCAAGGTTACCATCCAGAATGTTTTGCGCGGCTACTGGCCGTGGCTGCTCTTTTCCTTTATTGTCATCTGTTCACATGTCGCCTTCACCGGGCTGATTTTAAAACTCAACCGCCGAATCAAGGCGTCGCATTTTTCCCTGACCAAGGAGGTTGAATTACACAAAAAAATGGATAAGGAGCTCGAGCAGGCCAAGGAACAGGCCGAGGCGGCGACCCTTGCCAAAAGCCAGTTTCTGGCGAATATGAGCCATGAGATCCGTACGCCGATGAACGGCATAATCGGCGCCACCGATCTGGCCCTGGCGGAGCCCTTGTCGAACGAGGTGGAGCATTATCTGCATATTGTGCAGAATTCTTCCTATTCCCTTTTGGGGATTATCAACGATATCCTCGATTACTCGAAGATTGAGGCCGGGCAGCTGGAGCTGAAAGATCGGGTGTTTCGACTCGATGAAATGTTTGACCGGGTCATGGATGTGTTCATTAACCAGGTGGCGGAAAAAGGGATAGAACTGCTGGTGGATATCGAAAAGGATACGCCGCGGATTCTGCTTGGTGATTCTTTGCGACTGCAGCAGATACTGACCAATTTAATCAGTAATTCTATTAAATTCACCAGCCAGGACGGCATCATCCTGGTCAGCGCCTGGGATATGACTGCGCAAACTGAGGGGCTGACCGACGATCAGTTACTGCTGGCCTTTTCCGTCAAAGACACCGGCACCGGCATATCGCCTGATTATCTGCCGTCACTCTTTGAACCGTTTACCCAGGGGGATTCCTCCTCGACCAGGAAATATGAAGGAACCGGCCTTGGCCTCAGTATCTGCAAAAAATTTGTGACAATGATGCACGGCACCATCGATGTGGTCAGCACGATTGGTATGGGAAGTACCTTTACCTTTACTGTGCGCCTTGTCAGGGCGGCAACGCCGATTGGTTCGAGGTTTGATATCCCGCCTGATCTGCGTGGCATAAATGTCCTGGTGGTAGATGATTGTGCTGATAGCCGGGATATAATGGCCAAGATCCTCGCTTCTCTTGATTTTAATGTGGAAACGCTGGCTAACGGGAAGGATGCGCTCCAGCGCCTGGAAGTTGACGCGGCGGCAGAAGATTCGGTGGATTTAGTCTTGATGGACTGGAAGATGCCCGGGATGGACGGTATCGAAACATCGAAGAAGATTCGTAAGGAATTAAACCTCAACCTGCCCATTATAATGATGACCGCCTTTGCCAAAGAGGTGCACCGATCGGAAGCGGAGGAAGCCGGAGCAAACGGATTCCTGACTAAACCGATTTTTCAATCGACTCTGTTTGATGCAATTATGGATGCCTTCGGCAAGCAGGGGCAGCAGAAAAAAGGGGCAAAAACCGATTTTACCACTAGGGCGTCGATGTATAAAAAGCGTTTGAAGGGATGCAGAATCCTGGTGGCGGAAGATAATTTTACCAACCAGGAAGTGGCCAAGGCAATTCTCGGCGGTGCGGGGGTCTTCGTTACCATCGTGGTTAACGGCGAAGAGGCTGTTGAGGCAGTAAGCAAAGGGAGCTATGACGCCGTACTGATGGATGTGCAGATGCCCGTAATGAATGGATATCAGGCAACGAAGCGAATACGGAAACTGCCCGGTGGCGCGGACTTGCCGATTGTGGCAATGACTGCCCATGCAATGAAGGGTGATGAGGAAAAATGTCTGGAAGCGGGCATGGATGGCTACGTCGCCAAACCTATTAACCAGGATCGGTTTTTTTATACCCTGTGGCGGGTGCTGAAAAACCGCAAAAGGATTACGGACCCGGAAGGGGAAGACTTTTCTGAACTCGATGATGCCGTGACTTCCTGTGTCGATGAAACTGCAATAGCTGACAGCATTGCCGGTGATACACAAGAAGCGGAAAAGGTCGCAGAGATCCAGCTGCAACTGCCGGCGATTGATGTCGCTGAGGTATTGCAGTCTACAGGCCTTCAGTTGCCGATCCTGCAACAAATTCTGGTGGGATTTTACCAGGACAACACGGAAATTGTGAAGATCATCGAGACTGCTGAGAAGAATAATGACCGACAGTTTCTGCTGGGGCTGGCCCATAAATTGAAAGGGAGTGCCGCCAATATTGGCGCCGGCGCGGTACGGGGAACCGCGGATAGTCTGGAAACTGCCTGCAGTAAAGAGTCGTCCTCGGAAAGTATCGCCGGTCTGGTGCAGGCCCTGGTAAAAGAATTGACTAGTCTTCTCGAACAGTTAAAACCATTGACGGAGACGGTCGACAGTGTTGCGGCGGAGGCTGTGGCAAACGTGCCGGTCGGGGATCCTCTGCAACTGTTAGATACATTAATCGGGGCCATTGAGCAGGCGGACCCGCAACAGATAGAGGGGATTTCTGCTGAAGTTAAAAGACAGTTTGCTGGCCGGAAGATTGTTGAGCCATCGCTGTTGAAGATCCTGGATGTCCAGATTCGTCGCTACGACTATGACCAGGCTCGGAAGACCTTATCTCAGATGAAAACCTCCCTGGAGGCAGATTCATGAACGAACATCGGCCGCTGGTCCTCATTGTCGATGATAATGCAACAAATATCGATTTACTGGTCAACACCTTAAAAGAAGAATATCGTCTGGGCATTGCCAAAAGAGGTGCTTCGGCCCTTGAATACGCAGAAAAATATCGACCCAACCTTATTCTGCTCGATATCATGATGCCGGAGATGGATGGCTATGAAGTCTGCTCCAGGCTGAAGAAAAATCCTCTAACCAATGCGATTCCCCTGATATTTATCACGGCAAAGAGCGAAACGATTGATAAAACCAAAGCCTTTGCCATGGGGGCTGTCGATTATATCACCAAACCGTTTCATACGGCGGAGGTCAAGGCCAGGGTCAAGACCCATATTGCGCTGGAGGAGATGAAATCACAGCTGGTCTCCCAGAATGCCCAGCTGGAGAAGATGGTCGAAAAAAAAACTATCGAAATTCAGGAAATGCTCCATGGCAGTATCTGCAGTATGGCCTTGATGGCGGAAATCCGTGATCCGTATACCGCTGGACACCAGCAGCGGGTGGCCCAGCTGGCCTGTGCAATTGCCGTAAAGATGGGGCTCTCTGACTGGCTGATCGAAGGGATTCGCATTGCCGGGCTTCTCCATGATGTGGGGAAAATCCGCATCCCTGTTTCAATTTTGAACCGCATGGGACAGCTGCTCGATGCCGAGCTGGAGGTCATCAAAATCCATCCCCAGATCAGTTTCGAAATCCTCAAAAACATTCCCTTTCCCTGGCCTTGCGCCCAGATGGTCTTTCAGCATCATGAGCGGCTGGACGGGTCCGGCTATCCGCTGGGTCTTCGTGGCGATGAGATGCTTCTGGAATCAAAAATTCTGGCCGTGGCCGATGTCACCGAGGCGACAAGCTCCTTCCGACCGTATCGTCCGGCCAAGGGCATGGAGGCTGCACTTGCCGACCTGAGAAAATGCCGGGGGATCACGCTTGATGCCGAAGCGGTAGATGCCTGCCTGGAACTCTTTGAAAGCGGTACCTTTGTCTTCGAGTATGATCTCCAGAAGCCGTCGAAGATTCTCTGTGTTGCCTCGCCCGAAATGCTGCATACAACTATGCCGTCTCGTCCTAATCGTTAAGGAGAACTCGCTTTTTCAGTTGTTTTCATGCCTGCAGATTGATATCTTTGTCCCCGGAGACAATCCTTGCCAACGCCGCATTTTCAATGCAGGGAATTGTGCCTATTTTGTTTCTATTTAAAATTAAAAGTATTTTCTGATATGACTATATCGTAAAAACTTAACATCGTGGATGGCTAAGTAAAAAATTTGAGGTGGTGCTATTAACATTATACATTCTGTAAAGGAAATGCAGGCCCGGGCAGACGAAATGAGGCGTTTGGGCAGGACGACGGTCTTAGTACCTACCATGGGCTATCTGCATGCAGGACATTTGTCGTTACTGCGTATTGGCAAGCAAAAGGGTGACGATCTGGTGATGAGTCTCTTTGTCAACCCGGCTCAATTCGGACCTAACGAAGATCTGAGTTCGTATCCCCGGTCCCTGGAACGGGATCTGGAGCTGGCCGAAAAAGAAGGCGTGGACGCGGTTTTTGTGCCGACCGACAAGGCGCTCTATCAGGATGGCTACCAGACCTATGTCGAGCTGGAAAAACTGCCGCACCATCTGTGCGGTCTGTCGCGACCGGTATTTTTTAAAGGGGTTACCACTGTTGTGACCCAGTTGTTTCATATCGTCAAACCCCATGTCGCCATTTTCGGTGAGAAGGATTTTCAGCAACTGGCTGTTATCCGGCAGATGGTGCAGGACCTCAAGTTTGATATCGAGATTGTCGGCGGACCTATTATCCGGGAGGCTGACGGGCTGGCTATGAGTTCGAGAAACGCTTACCTGAAGGATACTATGCGGCCGGCCGCCCTCAGCTTATCCCGGGCCCTTGACGCCTCCCGGAAAATGGTGCAGAGCGGCATCTCTGATGCCCAGGTAATTGTCAAAAAGGCAACCGAAATACTCGCCGCGTTTCCCGCAATTACCATTGACTATATCTCCATCTGCGACCCGGTGACTTTAGACGATGTTGCCGTGATTGAAGGAAGAGCGCTCATGGCGATTGCTGTTGCTCTTGAAAAAATAAGGCTTATAGATAATACAATTCTGCAACCCTGATCCCATCGTGAAAAGCCATTTTTCAAGATTACTTATATTTTTATAAGGTAATCGAAGAAGATCAAAAAGGATATATTTTGAAAACCCATGAAATTACCAAAATACTCGTCTCGGAAGAAGAAGTAAAAAAGACGGTCCAGCGGATTGGTGCGGAAATAAACGCCTATTACGGACAGCTTGACCGGGAACTCATTGTTGTCGGTTTGCTGCGGGGATCTTTCATTTTCATGGCCGATCTGGTGCGGCAGATTAAGATCCCCCTGGTGGTTGATTTCATGACGCTGGCCAGTTACGGCGATGGTACCATCAGCAGTGGCGACGTCAAGGTGGTTATGGATCTCGACTCGTCGATCGAGGATCGGGATGTCCTGCTGGTGGAAGATATTGTTGATACCGGCAGAACCTTCAGCAAGGTGATCCGGATGATGCGCAACCGTAATCCCCGGTCGCTGAAAATCTGTGCTTTTCTTAACAAACCCGCGGCTCGAATAGTCGATATTGATATCGATTTCTGCGGCGTGGATATTCCCAACGAATTCGCCGTCGGTTACGGTCTTGATTATGCACAGGGCTACCGGCAGCTTCCCTATGTCGGGGTTCTCGACCCCGATTCAGTGAAATAAGGTTGTATCTTTATTTTCATCTTTAAAACGAGAGATTGCTTTTCTGCGTGAAGCGGCCGGCCGCTGAGGTCTTTATGGCAATCCCTCATTGGGATTTATCCTGCAAATAGAAAGGAGACTCTTATGCAAGCAAATCTTCTCTGTGGAAAAGAGACAATCCAGCTCGAATTGCCCGATTCAGCCCTGCTTATAGAAAATAAACCGGCCAAGGCACTCACTGACCCTGAGGCTGCAGTGCGTAACGCCCTTCTTCACCCCATTGGCACCGCTCCTCTTGGTGAAATCGCCAGGGGACGCAAAAATGCCTGCATTGTTATCTCCGATATCACCAGACCGGTTCCCAACAAGATTATCCTGCCGCCGCTGCTGCGAACGCTTCAGGAGAGCGGCATACCGGCTGAAAAAATCACCATCCTCATTGCGACCGGGATGCATCGGCCAAATCTTGGTGACGAACTCGAGTCGATGGTTGGCAGGGAAATCATGGACAATTATAAAATTGTCAATCATTATTGCCAGAAGGTTGCAGAGTACCGGGAAATCGCCAGAATCGAGGGTGCACCCATTGAGATAAATACCCACTATCTTGACGCCGATCTGAAGATTCTGACCGGCTTGATTGAGCCGCACTTTTATGCCGGCTTTTCTGGAAGCAGAAAATCAATACTGCCGGGCATTTCCAGTTTTCAGACCATGAAGTTTATGCATTCCTACAAGGTGATCGACCAGTTGCAGGAGGCAAACTGCAGGCTTGAAAACAACATTTTTCACCAATATGCGATGCAGGTGGCCGAGCTTGCCGGTGTCGATTTTATCCTCAATGTGGTTATTAACCAGGAACGCCAGGTAGCGGGCGTTTTTGCCGGCCACCATGATCTCGCCCACCGGGAGGGCTGTGCACTGGTCGCAAAGCATTCAGTGGCAATTCTTGAGGAGAAGGTTGATCTGGTCGTAACCTCGGCGGGAGGGTATCCTCTTGATGCCACTTTCTATCAGGTTTCCAAATGTTTGATAGCCGCAAGAGACATTCTTAAGGAAAAAGGGACAATTCTTGTTGCCTGTGGCTGTGCAGAGGGTCTCGGAAGCGAGGAATTCTGCACAATTATGCGCACCAACAGGACCCCTGGTGATTTTGACAGTCACCACGGCAATCCGGATAATTTTGTCATAGATCAGTGGTGTGCACAAAATATCTATCAAACGCTGGCTCATGCCGGGAAAATATATATCTATTCTCCGGGGCTCTCCAGGGAGGATGTCGATCGTTTCCAGGGGATCAAAATTGACGACTGCCAGGCAACCGTAAACGACCTGCTGAAGAGTCATAAAAAAGTTGCGGTCATTCCAGACGGGCCCTATGTCGTTGGCAAAATAGCCAATGCCTGCTGATCGATTGTGCCGCCTGCCACCGGAGTTTAAAGGAAAAATGGCGCGGGACAATAGCTAACCGACAAGTTGGATCAAAACCGTGCTCAGCCAGGGGAAATAGGTAATGATCACCAGGGTAACGAGCAGCAGGCCGAGAAACGGCAAGGTGGCATGGTACAACTCGGTCACCGGGCGCTCAAAGCGATAGGAAGCGAGGAACAGGTTCAGGCCTACCGGCGGCGTACAGTAGCCGATCTGCAGATTGGTGAGAAAAATAATGCCCAGGTGGATAGGGTCGACGCCATAACCCACGGCAATCGGCAGGATTATAGGCACGATCAGCACCAGGGCGGAGAAGATGTCCAGCATTGCGCCGACAATCAGCAGAAAGACGTTGAGCAGCAGCAAAAAAGTATACTTGCTGTCGATATAGCTCCGGATAAAATCAAACAGTCGGGATGGTACCTGCTGATCGATCAGGTAGTTGGTTGAGGCCATGGAGGCTGCAAGGATGACCAGTATCCCGCCAAACAGCACCATGGACTTACTCATGACCGCCGGCAGTTGCCTGAGCGGCACATCCCGGTGGATACCCACCTCGACCACCAGCACATAGAAGGCAGTGACCGCAGCCGCTTCTCCGGGGACGAAAATCCCGCCATAGATGCCGCCGAGCAGAATAACCGGTAAGGGCAGTTCCCAGCCGATTTCCCGCAATCCTTCCCATCTTTGCTGTGCGCTGTATGGTGGTCTTGCCTGTCGGGGCGGGCTTTTCACCAGCGCATAGCCGATCAGCAGCAGGAGCATGAGAATGCCCGGCAGGATGCCTGCCAGAAAAAGGTGGTCGATCCGCGATTCGGCGATAACCCCATAGATGATGAGCGGCAGGCTGGGCGGAAAGAGCAGGCCCAGGCTGCCTGACGAGGTGATAAGGCCCATGGAAAACTTATCGCCGTACCCGTCTTCCAGTAAAGCGGGCAAGAGCAGCCCGCCCAGGGCAAAAATTGTCACTCCTGAAGCACCGGTAAAAGCCGTGAAAATAGCGCAGACACAAAGAGTGATCACCGCCAGGCCGCCCGGTAGCCAGCCAAGAAAAATCTGGGAAAAACGAAGCATGCGGCCGGGAGCCTTGCTTTCCGAGAGCAGAATACCGGCAAAGATAAACAGCGGCAGGGAAACGAGCAGCGGGGTATCGGCCAGTCGGGCCATCTCGATGATAACCACCGAAATATCAATATCGGCCGAGACAAAAGAGAGCAGGGCGAGAGCACCGATAACCAGAAAAAGAGGGGATCTGAACAGGGCCAGAAAGAGTATCAGGATTTTCAGGATGTTCATGACTGCTCGTTGTCCGACTGTTGATTTGGAAGCAGAAGCGTTTTCAGGTGGGTGAGCAGCAGCAGGAGATACTTCAGGGTAATAAGACCAAAGGCCGTCGGAAAGATGCCGTTCCAGAACCAGAGCGGCAAGGACAGGGGACCGAATCCGCCGGTCTCGATTTCACCACCGAGAAATCGCCATCCGGCCCAGGTCAATCCGCCGGCGGCAAGGGTACAGAACAGGTGGGTTATGAGGGCAACCCACGGTTCAAACTTTGGGGGAAGAGAGTCGCCGATAATATCCAGGGCAATGTGTTTGCCCTGGCCGGTGGCGGCAATAGCCCCGATAAGACCGCACCAGAGCACCAGATAGCGAATCAGCGGGTCTGCCCAGAGCAGGCCGGTTGCAAAAAAGGTTCGCAGCAGAATCTGCACACAGGCCAGAAGGATCATCGCCGTGAGCAGCACGCAGAGCACCAGGCTTTCTCCTTTGTCGATCAGACGCAGGATGGGATGGGTCTGAAAGATTGTGCTTTTCTGCTTCTCAATCAATTCGCACCCGCTGCTGGTGTTGTCTCTCGGAATTTGTTACGCAGGTCGATGGTCTGGTCATAGATATCTTTTGAAAGCGAGTTCGGCACCAGCAGTTTGACGGTATCACCACTTTTTTCGCGCAATATTTGACTCGTTTCTTTATCGACTTTCAGGAATTCGCAGCCGCGTTTTTCCAGTACCTGACGGGAATCACTGTTGCTTTCCCTGGTTTTTTGCAGCAGGACGGGAAAGTGATTCCGGGCGGCTACCTCGATTGCTTTTTTGTGCGTTTCAGGAAGCTTGGCAAAGCTCTTGCCGTCAAGGGCAAAAACCCCGTAGGCGTATCCATAGGGAATGTCGGCTATATAGCGGGCCTTGGTGAACCACTGCAAGACGATTGAGCCGTAAAAGGAATTGTAGACTGTCTCGACCAGGCCGCTCTGCAGCGACGTCAGAACATCCGGGATGGACAGCTGCACCGGCGAAATGCCGAGGGTGGACAGATACGCCTCGGATACAGGATCGCCTGCGGGGCTCCAGTTTTTGGAATTCTTGAGAGTTGCAAAGGTGGAGATGGGCTGTGTCGACATGGCGTAGATAAAGCCGACCTCGGTCATGGCAATATATTCCAGGCCTTTTTCACGGAATCGCTCCCTGAAGGTGTGGGCCAATCCTTCTGTTACATAGTCGATCTCGGCATAGGAATTGAAGAGAAAAGGGATCGAAAGGACCCGGAAATCGGGAACGAAGGCGGAAATACCGGTCATGGTAAACCCACCCCCGTGCAGTTGGCCGACCCGCATTTTGCGATACATGGACTGGTCGTCGCCCATAACGCCCCCGGGGTACATGCGAAAACTCACCTCGCCGCCGGTTTTATCGGCAACTTCTTTTGCAAAGTTGGCAAACTGTTCAATCCAGACCGAACCCGCCGGGGCGAGCGTGGCGATTTTAAAGAGATATTTCGGTGCCGCCTGCAGTTGGTGACAACTGAAAAAAAGAAGGAATAATATGGCCAGAAAAGTGGTTGCAGAACGTTGCATGGTTTCTCCGTGCACAGCAAATTGAAGAAGATTTATTTTTGATGGGTGTCGTAAAAACCTCAAAATTAACTTCCAGGATGGCATCGCAAAAAAAACGATCTACTCACCGAAATAGTTTTCTTTGAGCAGGCGCTTGGCCCGACTCACGGCGATCTGGTTGCTCAGTCCAAATTCCGGGGCACTGTCGAGCGGGAAGGCAAGTACCTCGTGCAGCAGACGGTCGTGCAGTTTCTGATCGAGCGTTGTTCTGGCTAGCGTTTCGGCATAGGTGGTCTGGGTCAGGAGAAATCTGTGTTTGGCCAGGAGCAGGGCTTTCTCGAAATGGAGTTTGCTCAGATCCGGTCTGCCACCCAGCATGGCCGGCTTGGCGGCATAATAGCTGCCGAAAAACAGATGAATGGCACCAGCCTGGTAAGATTCGTCGAGTTCCAGAAGGCGGGCCATGATTTTTTCGATTTCCACCAGGTCGGCAATAGCTTCCGGAGAGCCCTGCTGTCCTTTAATCCAGGTCAGCCAGCCAAAAGTACCCCAGAAAACGTCAGGAACGTCACTCCGGTCAAGCTTTGCCAGCCGATGGTCCAGTAGATCAGAATTTTGTCCGGCATCGAGCGGGAGATATTGACGCAGTAAGCGGAGTCCGTACAGTTTGGCCTTGTCGGCGACAGGGGCAATGTTCGGGTCGTCGACGCCGGCACACTCCTCGAGAGCGGTTGCGTAGGCACTGAAAGATTGCACCCCCGTCAGCAGCAGGTCGCGATTGTCAGGAGAAGAGACCAGCATGCTGTCAATCATCAGCAGATAGGCAGGCGTTCCTGTACAGACCAGGTTAATATTGGTCTGCTGCTGCAGATTGCCGATTGCCGGTCGTATTGCCGTTGTTATGAGAGTTGAACAGGAAGACAGACAGAAACAAAAACAGATCAGGACAATAAAAACTGGTCGTGAAATGCGTTGTATTAACATGATCACCACCAATCCGGTTAATGGCGTCGTAAAAAGTTTGATCTCCTTCGTTGCACCCCAAGGGCACTTCCTGGTGGGCGTAGTTTTTGGCTGGATTCCGACAGACTACTTGTATAGTCGGAAACCAGCGCAAAACACTACGCCTTGTACCCCAAGGGCACTTCCTTTGGGCGTATAGCAAACTTTTTATCTAGCCATTTCTAAGCTTCACTTTGAGTTGTTACAATGCCATCATTGTTGTGCAGGCGCAGCTTCCTTTCCAGCGGCCGATTGTTCAGCCTGCTGCTTCTCTTCCACTTTTTTGCTGGCGTTCAGTATTTCCTGGGTGGCGATGACCAGTTGTCTGGTTGCGAGAACCATATCATTGGTGGTCTTAACCATCTGCTGGAGAGCGGCAGCCAGTTCCTGTTCAGTACCTGCTGGAGCTGGAGCAGCAGCTGTTGGCTCCTGTAGCACAGGGGGGTGCATTTTAAGGCAGGGAGCATTTTCCGGAATATCTGCTTTTTCAACCACCCGGCCACAAGGCAGAACGACCTGTTGGGGCTCAGCTGCTTGCTCACTGGGGGCTTGTTCTACAACTTTAAAAGAGAGAATAGGATCTGTTTGATTTGCAGCTTCAGCAGGTTGCTCAGTTGTTTTAACAACTTCGGTTTGTTCCTTTTGGGCAGGTACGGCAGGTGTCTGGTGTTCTACCGCAACAGCTGCTTTCTCGCTGTCATGAGATTGTTTGACGGTGGTCTGGGCGGTTTCTTTGTGGTCCTTTTTAGCCTTCTCGGTGCTATCGGGGCTGCATCCATAAATAATCAGATATATTGCGATTAATGCGATAAAAGCGTATTTCATTGATGTGGTCTCCCAGTTGAAAGTTGATGTCGAAAAGGATTAAGTTTTTCCTAAAATAACAGTAAGTAACGTCTGCTTCAAACTCGCTGTTCTTTAAAGTAAACAGACTCGAATACTAACACAGTTTCGAGGTCGTTTTCACTCTTTTCCATGCTGGCACGGTCATTTTTCGAGAATAGCTGTTATTTCAAGATGATCAGGCACGACTATTGGCGGCTGCTGTCGATAGTTTTCGGTCATGGCAATAATTTCATCCTGCAGCCGTTGAATAAGCTCGGGAGGTGAGAGTACCCGGGCCAGGGCTCCATACTGGAGGATTTTCATGACCAGTTCTCGATCGTCACTGACCGGGAGCCGCAGCAGCACACCTTTTTCAGCCGGTATTATTTCCTGGTCTTTATGCCAGCGCTGGTTTTTGACCAGCTCGGCCGCCGTGGAGGTGAAAAGAATTTCCGCTGTATAGCGGGGCTTGCCTTGAAAGATGCCAAAGGACCGGCCGAGTGTGCTTCGGTCCAGCGAGATATCGTCTGGAATGTTTTGCCCGGTAAGCTCGGCACTCAGGATCCGGCCGATATGAAAAAGGCGGTTTTCCTGGCGGAGGGAGCAAAAAGCGTAGCAATACCAGCGGCCCTGGTAGTTGATGATCTGCAGAGGGGCGACAGTTCGGGCAGTCGTTTCTCCGCCAATAGACCGGTACTGCAGCGCCAGGAGTTTCTTTTTGACAACGGCCTCGATGGCGATCTCGAAAATTTGGTGATCAATGGATTCGATCTCAATCCACAGGCATTGGAGCGACTCGTTAATGGTGCCGTAAGCGGGGGAAATCATGGTCGACAGCCGCTGTTCCAGTTGCCTGACTTCCTGCAGCTCGCCAAGGCCCGCTTCATCGGCCAGTTTACTGAGCATGGCCAGCAGAAAAATGATCCTGGGGCTTTCCTCGAAAGGCAGATGAAACCCCTCTTTATAATAAAAGCCGTTTTTCTGTGGATCGAAGCTGAGCGGGGCTAACAATCGATCGCGAAGATAGCTGATGTCGCGTCTCGATGTTGCAAGCGAAATCTCGAAATGATCGATGAGGGTTCTTGAATTTGGATACTTTCCGCTGAGAATTTCTCGATGGAAATAGAACACTCTTTCCAGGACGCTCATGGCAGGCTTATTGGGCGTGGCGGCGGTGTTTGACGGGGAGAATCTTGAGTTGCTCCCGGTACTTAGCTACTGTTCGTCGGGCGATTTTGATATTTTTTTCAGCGAGTTTTTCCGAGATGGTGTTGTCGCTGAGAGGAGCGTCTTTCGCTTCGTCCTGAATCATTTTCCTGATAATGGTCTTGATCGATTCAGACGCCATGGCATCCTGGCCTTCTCTCGGGATAGCCGTTGAAAAGAAGTATTTCAGTTCGTAGATCCCTAAAGGCGTATGGACATACTTATTGGAAGTGACACGGCTGACCGTCGATTCATGCATCTCGATATCATCGGCGACGTCTTTTAAGATGAGTGGTTTCAGGTACTGTGCTCCCCGCTCGAAAAAATCATACTGGAAACGGAGAATGGACTCCATTACCTTAATGATGGTTCGCTGTCGCTGATAGAGGGATTTTATGAACCAGTCGGCATTCTTCAGTTTTTCGTTAATATACTGGCGCGACTCTTTTTCCAGGGTCTTGTCGTTTTTCAGCAGATCCTGATAAAGAGACGACAGCTTCAGTTGCGGCAGGTCGTCGTCGTTGAGCCGGATAACATACTCGCCGTCAAATTTTCGGACATAGACATCAGGGACGATATAATTCGTCTCCTCGGTTACATAAGACAGGCCTGGATAGGGGGTCAATTCGGCGACAATGTAGTTGATGGCCCTTTCCAGTTCCGGCTTTTTCCGGCCGGTGGCTCGAGAAAGTGCTTTGTAGTTGCGGGTCTCAAGCAGTGGTAGATGGTCGCGGACAATTTCGGCGGCAAGAGAATCCGCCTTGCCTAATCTTTCCAGCTGAAGATACAGGGATTCACTGACATTTCTTGCCGCGATTCCCGGTGGATCCAGGTCCTGGATCACCTCCAGGATATATTCTGCATCGTCCTGCTCGCAACCGGTTTCCTCTATAACATCGGCGAGATCCACCTCGAGAAAACCGTATCTGTTCAGGTTGCCAATGATGAATCGGGCAATATCCCACTCTTTTTCGTCGAGTTCACTATGGGCCAGCTGCCATTGCAGATAGGCCATCAAACCTGGTTTTTCAGAGATAAACTCAAACTGGGACGGGGCGTCGGCGGCAGGTGTTTCGTGGGAAAAGGAAAAATTAGAATCGAAATTGTTGGCGTAGTCTTCCCAGTTGGTTTCGGCCAGGTTGTCGCCAACCTTGATGTTTTCGGTTATATCCGACTCTACCTGGGGGCCTGATGATTCCTGGGTCGAAGAGAGCGACATGGGGTTATCGACACTCTCCGGCGCGGAAAAATCTTCCTCAAGCGCCGGGTTCTGCTCGATTTCCGCCTGCAGGGCATCAGAGAGCTCAAGCCTGTTTAGTTGCAGGAGTTTTATGGCCTGGCGCAGTTGCTGCGTCATAACCAGTTTTTGACTAAGCTTGAGTTGTTGTCTGAGTTCTAGGGCCATAGAGAGTTACATGTGAAAGTTTTCACCGAGATACATTTTTCTTGCGACTTCGCTTTTGATAATATCGTCAGCGACTCCGCTCGTGAGTACTTGTCCCGCATTCATTATATAGGCAAAATCACAAACCTGTAAAGTTTCTCTTACATTATGGTCGGAAATGAGTATTCCCATGCCTCTCTCTTTCAGGTTGTAAATTATCTGCTGAAGATCATGGACCGCCAGCGGGTCAATGCCCGCAAAAGGTTCATCGAGTAAAATGACCTGAGGCCGGGTGGACAGAGCGCGCATGATTTCCACTCGTCGCTGCTCGCCTCCGGACAGGGCGTAGCCCTTGTTGTGTCTGAGATACTCAATGTTCAGGTCGGCCATCAATTCATCGATACGGTAGTTTATTTCGTTTTTCGACAGTCCCAGAGGTTCAAGAATAATCCGCACGTTCTCTTCAACCGTAAGTTTTTTAAAAACCGACGGTTCCTGGGCCAGGTAGGAGATTCCCTTTCTGGCCCTTTTATGAATGGGCAGATTGGTGATCACCTCGCCATTAAAAATAATTTCGCCTTTATCCGGCCGAATGAAACCGGCTATCGAATAAAATGTGGTGGTTTTCCCCGCGCCGTTTGGTCCGAGTAGGCCAACGACGGCACCGGTTTGCACCTGCAGGCTGACACCATCAACTACCGTCCGGGAACCGTAACGTTTGACAATATTTTGTATTTCAAGTATCGACATCTGCTTTGTTATCGATTCGTTTCGCCCCTGTAAGGCTTATCTTTCGCGTCTTGATGAGGATATTTTTGATGGCGTCGTAAAAATCCCTAAGAGAAATAACCATCGAGGAATTGGAGTTTATGCGAGTGGATCATTTTTGCCGGATAGTCATATTTACCCGTGAAGGTTTCTTCTCGCCTGTTTTTTTGCCTTTGCCTGTGGTTGCCGAGGTGTCGCCGATAACTTCCGACCGGCCTTCATCCAGGTAGTAGATGATCTTGTCGCCACTCACCATATTCTGATTTTGCCATGCTTTCGCATTATCTGTAAGTATAACCTGTCTCTCCCTGGAGAGATAGGTCATTTTTTTTGCAGTTCCCAGCCATTCTCCCCTGGTTATTTCCACATTGCCGGTGCAGACGAGTTTCTCCACCTGTTGGGACGCTGATTTTTCATCTTTTTTGTCCTTATCGCTCTGGGTGTAATAGACAGTCATTTCATCGGAACGAATTCTTACGTCCGCCTGCCGGGCATCGACGTTTCCGGTAAAAACCACCGAACTGGTTCGCTCAGTTGAGGACATGCTATTTGCTTCAATATGGATGGGAGCGTCGCTCGCCCAGGCGGACACCGGGCCGAGGAAGAAAAGGCACAATATGAGACAACTGTTGAAAATGAATGCAAAACAATTGATGAATTTCATCGGGAATTACCAGAGTTATAATGATGAACCGGGACCCGCAAACTATACCGAGCCCATCGTAGCGTAAAGGTCTTTAAATGTAAAGCACATGGTGCGCGGGCGCGACAACAAAGAGTGCTTTACTTACATAATATGAGCAATTACAATAGCACCCTGTTGCCGCGCCCGCGTTGAGCAGTTTAGTGCCTTACTCCTGAAAGCTTGTCACTCTTTTAAGTACCTCCCTCGTGGGGGTGTTAGCTAATTGAATTCATACAATAATAGAAGGATCGATTGAAGAATCGAAAATGCTGCTATGGTAAAAACCGTTGAGGAGAGTATTGCCAAGGCGAAAGTGCTTCTTGAAGCCCTCCCCTATATGCAGGAATTCAGGCATAAAACCATTGTGATTAAATATGGCGGTCATGCCATGGTTGACGAACACCTGAAAAAACAATTCGCCCTGAATGTTATTTTGCTCAAGCAGATCGGTATTAACCCCGTCATTGTGCACGGCGGGGGCCCCCAGATCAACAGTCTGCTTGACCGTCTGGGTATTAAACCCAGTTATATCCAGGGGATGCGGGTGACTGACGGCGAAACCATGGATGTGGTGGAGATGGTCCTGGTGGGAAAGGTGAATAAAGAGATTGTCGGCCTGATTAATCATTGCGGCGGTAAGGCCGTCGGACTTTCGGGCCGAGACGGGGATCTGGTCTGTGCCGAAAAACTCAAGATGAGCAGCGCCAAAGGCGACGAATCAATGCAGGATGCACCGCCGGAACTCATCGATCTGGGTCGGGTCGGCCAGGTTACCAGAATAAACACCAGTGTCCTTGAAAGCCTGTACCTTAAGGATTTTATCCCGGTGATTGCCCCCGTTGGCGTGGGTGATGACGGGCAGGCCTTTAATATCAATGCGGATCTGGTTGCCGGGGCCATTGCCGGCGCGCTCTCCGCGGAAAAACTGATGCTGCTGACCGATGTTTCAGGGGTAAAAGACAAAACGGGTGCTTTAATCACCACGCTGCCGCACCAGCAGCTGGAAGGGCTGATCGAAGATGGCACCATTGCCGGGGGAATGATCCCGAAAGTGCGCTGCTGTGAAGATGCTCTGCGGCGCGGCGTTGGTAAAACGTATATCATTGACGGGCGGGTAGAGCATGCGATCTTGTTGGAGATGTTTACCAATGAGGGTGTGGGTACGGAAATTTACTAGTGACTGCGAGAAGATAAGCTATGAACAGCAATAAAGAGCTAAAAGAACGAGGCGATAAAGTATTTATCGGTACCTACTCCAGGTACCCCGCCGCGATGATGAAGGGTTCCGGGTGTCGACTGACTGATGCCGATGGCAGACAATATCTCGATTTTATGGCCGGAATTGCCGTTTGCGCGCTTGGTCATGCCCATCCGAAAATAACCGAGGCCATCTGTCACCAGGCAGGCGAGCTGGTGCATGTCTCCAACCTGTATTATACGCTGCCGCAGATCGAGCTGGCCGAGATGATCATCGCCCATTCCTTCGGTGAAAAGCTTTTTTTGTGCAACAGCGGTGCCGAAGCCAATGAGGCGGCGATAAAGCTGGCCCGTATTTCCTCCGCCGAGGAACGCTATAAAATTATCAGTCTCTCCGGATCGTTTCATGGCCGGACCCTTGCCACCGTTGCGGCAACCGGGCAGCCCAAGTTCCATAAAGGATTTCAGCCGCTGCCCGAGGGTTTTCTCCATGCCCCGTTCGGTGACCTGTCGGCTCTGGAGCAGATGATCGACAGCTCAACCTGCGCTATTCTGTGCGAACCACTCCAGGGTGAGGGCGGCGTGCGGCCACTGGCTCAAGAGTATCTGCAGGGTATTCAAACCCTCTGCAAAAAACACGGCCTGCTGCTTATTTTTGATGAAGTCCAGACCGGTATGGGCCGGACGGGAAGCCTCTTTGCCTACGAGCAGCTGGGCATTCAGCCGGATATCCTGACCATGGCCAAGGCGCTGGCCAACGGACTGCCTATCGGCGGGCTGCTCACCAGTGAAAAGATTGCCGCCTCCTTTGTGCCCGGCACCCATGCTTCCACTTTCGGCGGCAATCCGGTGGCCTGTGCTGCTGCTGTGGCAACCTTGAAGATCATACTTGCCGATGGTTTTCTGGCAGATGTCATGCAGAAGGGAGCCTATTTCCAGGCAGAGCTGATGAAGCTGGCCCAGCGGTTCCCGGCCATGCTCAGCTCGGTGCGGGGGATGGGATTGCTTGTTGGCGCCGTCCTCACGGAGCAGGGAGTTGCCCATGGCACCGCGATCGTCAATAAAATGTTCGACCGAGGTTTTCTGATGAACTTTGCCGGCAACGTGGCGCTCCGGTTTGTCCCGCCGCTGATTGTGACGAAAGAAGAAATCGACCTGCTGGTGGCGGCGCTTGCCGAGGTTCTCGCTGAGTTTTGATTTTTCCCGTTGCAGTTGGAAAAAGAGGGAGGATGATCTTTTGGGGAAAATGTTTTGCAAATCATCCTTCTTTTATGTAATTATAATTCCTTTCTTCTCCCTGTAATTGGCCCGGTAAATGGAGAGAAAACCGGGATTCTTTTTAATACTCGCTAGTCGGGTGCTCTTTTTAGTACCCTCTTGAGGGGGTAAGGTATTAACAGGAAAGAGCAGGCCTGTGGGTAAATAAACCGGGGAATATTCTTCTTTATGTTTTGAGGTGAACAGGGTGCCGAAGGATTTACGATCGTTACAGAAATTTACTAAAACAGAGCTGATCAGTATCATCGATCGAGCGATTGAACTAAAACAAGAGCAGCAGGCTGCTAAGGGGCCAGAGGTGGTCGATGGACTCGTCGATAATGCGACGGTTCAGGAAGTAGATGGCCTGACGGATGTTCGGCATACCTCTCAGGTGCTGTGTGATCTGATGACCATCTTTGAAAAAAAAGGAGTGCTCGAAGATCTGCATATCTCCTGGATTGGCGATGGCAACAGCATGGCCGATTCCTGGATTCAGGCGGCAGCACTCATCGGCTTTGAGCTGACCCTGGCTTGCCCCAGGGGCTATGAACCGGACAGCGAAATATTTGCCGCAGGCCGGAAAAGAGCAAAAAAACCCATCACCCTTGTCCGTAGCCCCGGTGAGGCGGTGCGTCTGGCCGATGTCATAAGTGTTGGTGCATGGGCCTCCATGGGCAAGGAGGGGGCGCAGCCGGAACGAATGCGCGTTTTCTCCAAATACCAGTTGAATAGTAAACTACTGGCTGAAGCACCGCCGGACTGTATCGTTTTGCATAGTCTTCCCGCTCACCGGGAGGAGGAAATAACCGATGAGGTACTGGAATCGGTACAGTGCGTGGCGTTTGACCAGGCGGAAAATAAAATGCATCTGCATCAGGCGGTCCAGGAATGGCTGACAGGAAAGTGATCAGGTGTTTCAATGGTAATATTTTCGTAAAATTATAAAAATTAGGATGTGATATGAGTGTCAACAAGATAGTTCTCGCCTATTCCGGCGGTCTCGATACATCGGTTATTCTCAAGTGGCTGGCCGAGGAGTATAAATGCTCGGTAATCGCTTATTCGGCCGATATCGGCCAGGAAGAAAACTGGGAAGCGGTGAAGAAAAAAGGCCTTGCCACCGGCGCGGAGAAGGTGATTGTCTCCGATCTGAAAAAGGAATTTGTCGAAGAGTATATTTTTCCGGCTTTTCGGGCAAATGCTATTTACGAGGGCTCCTATCTGCTCGGCACTTCGCTGGCCAGACCTCTGATTGCCAAGGAACAGGTGCGGATTGCCCTGGCAGAAGGCGCGGACGCGGTCAGTCATGGTGCGACGGGTAAAGGCAATGATCAGGTCCGTTTTGAACTGGGCTATATCGGTCTGGCGCCAAACCTGAAGATTATTGCCCCCTGGAGAACCTGGAATCTCAACTCCCGGCAGAAGCTGGTGGAGTTCGCCCAGGAACACAACATCCCGGTCCCGGTAACCAAGAAGAACCCCTACAGCTGTGATGAAAATCTCCTTCATATCAGCTATGAGGGCGGCATCCTGGAAGATCCGTGGAACGAGCCGGACGAGGATATGTTCAAATTCACCGTCTCGCCGGAAAAAGCGCCTGATGCCGCCACCTATCTGGAGATAGAATTTGCAGGTGGTGATCCGGTGGCTCTGGATGGCGTAAAAATGACCCCGCTGGCTCTCTTTACCCGGCTCAATGAACTGGGCGGCGCCAATGGCATCGGCCGGCTTGACCTGGTGGAGAATCGGTTTGTCGGCATGAAGTCCCACGGGGTGTATGAAACTCCCGGCGGCACCGTGCTGCGTAAAGCCCATCGCGATTTGGAAACCATTTGTCTCGACCGGGAGGTCATGCGTATTCGTGATTCCCTGATACCGAAGTACGCCGAGCTGATCTATAACGGCTTCTGGTTTTCTCCGGAACGCGAATTACTGCAGGTGACCATGGATGCAAGCCAGAAAACCGTCAACGGCACGGTCCGGTTGAAGCTCTATAAAGGAAACTGCATCCCGGTCGGGCGTAAATCGGACCAGTCGCTGTATCAGGAATCCTTCGCTACCTTTGAGGAAGATAATGTCTACGATCAAGGCGATGCGACCGGATTTATCCGACTCAATGGACTCAGATTGAAAATAAATGCGCTGCAGAATCGATTCAAAAAATAGGTAATTGAGTTATGAATGAGCCGAAAAAAAGTGGATCGGGAAAAATGTGGGGAGGGCGGTTCAGTGAAGGGACTGCCGCCTCGGTGGAGGCCTTTTCTGCCTCCATTCATTATGATTCCCGGCTCTATAAGTATGACATTGCCGGCAGCAAGGCCCATGCCGATATGCTCGCCGACCATGGAATCCTAACCAGAGACGAGCTGACGGCAATAAAAGATGGTCTGACGGCAATCGAGAAGGAAATTGATCAGGGAACGTTTCAATTCCGGCGCGAGCTGGAAGATATTCATATGAATATCGAAAAATCCCTGGTCGAACGGATTGGCCCGGCGGGCGCGAAGCTGCACAGCGCCAGGTCGCGCAACGATCAGATCGCTCTCGATTTCAAGATGTATCTGCGTGATCAGTGCGATATGGTCATGGTGCTGCTCCATGACATCAGGAAGGCCTTTGTTGTCCAGGCCAGAAAATATCTTGGCCACATCATGCCCGGCTACACCCATATGCAAAGGGCCCAGCCGGTGCAGATTGCCCACCATATGCTGGCTTACTACGAGATGTTTGGCCGGGATCTTGACCGGATGGCCGACTGCCGCAAGCGGCTCAATCTGTCGCCGCTTGGCTGTGCGGCCATGGCCGGAACCGGCTTGCCGATCGATCGTCAACAGGTCGCCAGAGCCCTTGGTTTTGACGGTGTTAC
>JBBRDD010000061.1:0-22986 GCA_038204235.1 Desulfobulbales bacterium | reverse complement strand
AGGCACCATCATTGCCGAAAATCAGCGGGATATGCCGATGTCGGTGCCGGTGGCCTCCCAGATCCTCCATGCTGTCGGCCTTGGCCTGGCGGCGCAGTACCGGAAGACCGATGAAGTTGTGATGACCTTTTTTGGCGACGGCGCCACCTCCGAGGGTGACTTCCACGAGGGGCTGAACTGCGCTGCGGTCTATCAGGCACCGGTAATCTTTGTCTGCCAGAATAACCAGTGGGCGATTTCCGTTCCCCTTGCCAAACAGACCCATTCCGAGACGCTTGCCCAAAAAGCCCTGGCTTACGGGATGCCCGGTATCCAGGTTGACGGCAACGATATTCTGGCCGTTCATGCGGCGACCGCGGAAGCGGTTGACCGGGCAAGATCCGGCGGCGGCCCGACGTTTATCGAATGCGTCACCTACCGAATCATGATGCATACCACCGCCGACGATCCCAAAAAGTATCGATCGGAAGAGGAAGTGGAAGCCTGGAAGAAAAAAGACCCTCTGCTTCGCTATCAAAAGTATCTGCTGACAAAAGATATCGTCACCCAAAACGATCTAGACGCTCTTGAAGATGAGGTCAAACAGCAGATCCAGACCGCCATCGACCGGGCGGAAAAACAAATGAAAGAACTCGGCGAACCGCTTGCAATGTTCGACCATCTCTACGCAGATCTGCCGGCGTCTCTTATGAAACAGAGAGCGGAACTGGCCCGCGAACTGGACGACATCGACCAGGAGGTTCACCATGGCTAAAATGACAATGGTTGAGGCTCTTAATCTGGCACTGCGTCAGGAAATGGCCAAGGACGACTCGGTCCTCCTGCTCGGGCAGGATATCGGTCGCGATGGCGGTGTCTTCAGGGTGACCGACCATCTGTTGGATGAATTCGGCAGTGAGCGGGTCATCGATACACCACTGGCCGAAGCGGCCATTGTCGGCATGTCGGTGGGCATGGCTGTCTACGGCTTGAAACCGGTCTGCGAAATTCAATTTTCCGGTTTTTCCTACCAGAACTTTCATCAACTGGAAAACCACGCAGCCCGCATGCGCTGGCGAACACAGGGCAGACTCTCCGTGCCGATGGTCATGCGCGCCCCGTATGGCGGCGGTGTCCGGGCATTGGAACACCATTCGGAAAGTCGTGAAAGTTACTGGGCGCACACCCCCGGCTTGAAAATGGTCATCCCTTCCGGCCCGCGCAACGCGAGAGCCCTGCTGGTCAGTGCCATCCGCGACCCCGATCCGGTTATTTTTTATGAAGCAAAGGCCTTATACCGCGCCTTTCGTGAAGAAGTCCCGGAGGAGGAAGAAAGCCTGCCCATCGGCGAGGCAAATATAGCCCGCGCAGGCGACGATCTGACCATTATTGCCTACGGCGCCATGCTGCGTCCGGTCCTTGAGGCTGCTGAAGAACTCCAGCAACAGGATGGGATTACGGCAGAAGTCATTGACCTCCTCACCCTTTCCCCGTTAGACGAAAGCGTGATGGTCGAATCGGTCAAGAAAACCGGCCGGGCAGTGGTCGTCCACGAGGCACCCCGCAGTTTCGGCCCGGGTGCGGAAATCGTCACCAGGCTCATGGAAGGCGCTTTCTATTATCTGGAAGCTCCGATAGAAAGAGTCACCGGCTTTGATATAATCATCCCCTACTTCAGCAGAGAAAAGAGCTATCTGCCCAGCGTAAAGAGAATAAAAGCAGCTGCACGCAAGACTTTCAATACATCAATCTAGAACGCAATACGGAGCAACTATGACCACGTCTTTTCGGTTACCGGATCTCGGGGAAGGTGTGCATGAAGCAGAGATACTCGCTCTCCCTGTGAGCATCGGCCAGGCTGTCACAGAAGGTGACCTTATTATGGAGATCGAGACCGACAAAGCCGCAGTGGAGATCCCTTCTCCCTATACCGGAACGGTGCACGAAATTTTGGTAAAGGTTGGCGATATGGCCGTAGTCGGCGATGTGCTGATAACCTTTACCACCGATGCGGTCCAGGACATCGCGAGGCCACCAGCTGACAAATCGCCCCATCAGAAGGATAAAGAAGAACAACCCGCCGAACAGGAGCCAGCGGCCCAGGGACAAAAACGAAGCCCGGTCCCGGCTTCACCTTCCACCAGAAGACTGGCACGAGAACTGGATGTTGATCTGTATGCGGTAACACCAACCGGCTCCGGTGGTATTGTCACCAAAGAAGATGTCGAAGCCCACGCCAAAAAGAAACCGGCTCCCGAAGCAACCAGCACAGCACCCGAGCCTCAGGCCCCGGAAGAACCGGTATCTGCTGCCCCCCCTCCCTCCTTACCACCCGGTCGGACGACCCTGCCGGACTTCACCAGATGGGGGGAAATCGAACGGCGGCCATTTCGGTCGATCAGACGGGCAACGGCAGCCCAGATGACCAGTTCCTGGACCCAGATTCCCCATGTTCACTGCCAGGACGATGTCGATATCACCAAGCTGGAAGCCTTCCGGCAAAAACACAAGACCGAAATCGAGGCAGCCGGCGGCAGGCTGACCATGACGCTCTTTGCCATCAAAGCGGTCGCCACCGCCCTGAAAAATTACCCTTATTTCAATGCCAGTCTCGACCTGCAGGCACAGGAAATCATTATCAAACGCTTTTTCAATATCGGGATTGCCGTGGACACCGATAAAGGGTTAATGGTCCCGGTCATCAAAGACGTTGACCGCAAAAGTATCAAAGAGCTGGCAATTGAGGTAAACGGCGCTATTGAAAGAGTCCGAACAGGCACCCACAGTCGAGAAGAGATGCAGGGCGGCACCTTCACCATTACCAATGCCGGCGCCCTTGGCGGCAGTCATTTTTCGGCTATTATTAATCATCCGGAGGTGGCCATTCTCGGTCTGGGGCAGGGGCGGATGCAGCCGGCGGTCGTCACCGATGAGCGCGGCAGACACGAGATCGTCCCCCGACTGATTATGCCGATTGTCCTCTGTTTCGACCACCGGGTCGTCGATGGTGCCGACGCGGTACGCTTTCTGCGACTGGTGATCGATGCCCTGGAAGATCCCGATGAACTGCTCATTACCATGATATAAAAAAGGGTGCAGCTATGGTAATGGGCGATATGCAAATGAACACCGACCTGCTGGTCATCGGTGGCGGTCCCGGCGGCTATGGAGCCGCTTTTCGCGCGGCCGACCTGGGCCTCGACGTGATCATGGTCGACCCTCTTCCACGTCCGGGCGGGCTTTGCCTGCATAAAGGATGCATCCCCTCAAAGACTTTTCTGCATCTGGCCGAACTGATTATTGATGCTGCTCGGGCTGAGAAAATGGGCATCAGTTTTGGCCGACCCAAAATCGATCTCGACGCCATACGGGCCTGGAAAGAGCGGGTAGTCGATTCGATGGCAGATGACCTCGTCACCCTGGCCAAGCGACGCGGAGTCCTGTTTGTCCAGGGTATGGCCCGGTTTGAAAATTCAACCAGTGCACGGATTTCGGGGGCGGATATAAGCGGAGTGCGCTTTAAGAATTGCATTATTGCCACCGGCTCCAGGCCGCTTCTACTGCCGGGGATATCACTCACTGCCGAGGGCCGGATCATGGATTCCGCTGCCGCCCTCACCCTCCCTGATATTCCGAAAAAACTGCTGGTGGTGGGTGGCGGCTATGTCGGCCTGGAACTTGGCTCCATCTATGCCGTACTCGGCAGCCAGGTCACCTTGATGGAACGCGAGAACCGATTACTCAGCCAAATCGATGCCGATCTGGTGCAGCCCGTGCAGAAGCGATTGTCCAGACTATTTGCCGATATTCGCTTTGGGGTGCAGGTGGACTCACTGGAAGAACAAAGTGATGGTGTGGCTGTCAGCCTGCTCCGGGACGGAAAAATCGAGCAGCACCATTTTGACCGGGCGCTTTTGGCTATCGGTCGAATCCCCAACAGCGGCGAGCTCGGTCTGGAGCAGACAAAGGTCCAGCTCGACGGCCGCAACTTTATCCAAATCGATGAGCAGCAGCAAACCACCGATGCCCGCATCTTCGCTGTCGGGGATGTGGCGGGGGGCGTAATGCTCGCCCATAAAGCTACCCGGGAAGGCAGAATAGCAGCCGAGGTTATCGGTGGCCAAAAATCCGGATTTGACGCCCGCGCTCTGCCGGCAGTGGTTTATACCGACCCACAGATCAGCTGGTGTGGGCTCACCGAACAGCAGGCGGCTGCAGAGAACACTCCTTATACCGTCCGCAAATTTCCATGGAAATACTCCGGCAGGGCCCAGACCATGGCCGTTATCGACGGCTTCACCAAGCTGCTCACCGATCCGCAGACCGGCCGCATTCTCGGTGCCGGCATTACCGGCTTCAATGCCGAAAGCCTGATCAGTGAAGTGGCCCTGGCCATTGAGATGGGCGCTCTGGCTGAAGACCTTGCCCTGACCATCCATCCATACCCGACTTTGTCGGAAACCGAAGCGGAGGCCGCGGAAATATTTCAAGGCAGCCCGACCCATATGCTGCCATCGAATAAATAATGGTGCTGCCGGAAGAACTGGAATTGCCATCGATTGTCCCGTGGAATATAATATAGAGAAGAGTTTTTACTTATTACTCAGCTGATCCCGAGGAAAAGTGGCAACCAACCCCTTTTCCCGCATCGTTACATACGGAGGCGGTCTATGAAAATTGTGATTATCGGAGGAGGTGCAATTGGCAGATTGTTTGGCTATTTCCTCGTCAAAGGCAACAATGAAATAACCCTCATCGATATTGACCAGAAGACTTTGGGGGCTTTGCAGGAGAAAGGTATTGGCCTTATCGCCGATGACAACAAACATCCTGATGAAGCACAATCTTTTCCCGTAAAGGCCCTATCTTCGGCTGACTCGCTCACTGAAGCGGATCTCGTTCTTCTCCTGGTCAAATCCCAGGACACCCTGAGCGCAGTCCAGGACGTCGCTCATCTTATCTGCGAATCCTGCCCTCTGCTCTGTATGCAGACCGGACTCGGCAATCTGGAAGTTGCCGCCAAAATTGTGCCGAAAGAAAACATCATCCTGGGTATCACCTTTATGTCCGGCACCGCTCTGAGTGACGCCCGGGTCAGACAAGGCGGCGGTCTGGCCAGAACCTATATCGGCGAATTAAATGGCGCGTTCACCAAACGACTGGAAAATATAAACCATGTTTTCAACCGCTGTGGCATCGAGACACAGATGGTCAAGCGGATAATCGGCCGACTCTGGTGCAAGGTTATTACCTTTTCCGCCATCAACCCGGTATCGGCCATTCTCCAGGTGCCGAACGGTTCCCTTACCTCCAAGATGGAATCAATCACCCTGATGAAACGACTCCTTGATGAAGGCCGGGAGGTAGCCAAAAGTTGCTCCATCGAACTGGTCTATCCGGATCTGTATGAACTACTTTTTGATGCATGCGAAAAAAGCGCCAACAATCTTTCTTCCATGCTGCAGGATATCTTAAACGAAATGCCCACCGAGATTGACGCCCAGAACGGGGCGATCTGCCGTTATGCTGAAGAAAACGGAGTGAAGGTGCCCACTCACCAGACCATGGTGGAGCTGATTAAACTGCTCGAATGCTGGAAACCTGGAGTTGAACAACCGTGACAGCAAGCTAAAAAACAAACGCCAGGTAACTTCAAAATGGGAGGCTGCTATGGCCGATTGGCACAATATTCTCATTGCAGTGGACGAAATGGATTCGTCACTCCGCGCAGTCAGGTATGTTGCACAGATTGCCCGAGACGTGAAAGCAGCCAGGATCTGCCTCCTGCATGTCTACCCTGAACCGCCGCCGGATTATCACACCAAAGGCGGGGTGCTGGAAGAGTACCAGACCCTGCGCATAGTCAGAGCCGAACGTATCTTTGCCAGATGCCTGGAAATTCTGATTGATGCCGACATTACCAGGGAAGCTGTCTCCTGCAGAACCCATATGGCTGAAGGCAAAACCATCAGCGACACCGTCCTCGAGGTACAACGTAAAGGACAATTCGGCACGGTGGTCACCGGCAAACGCGGTGTTTCCAAAGCGGAAGAGTTCCTGTTCGGCTCAATCTCCAATGCTCTTGCCAGACGATGCAATGATTTTACCACCTGGATAGTGGGGTGAGCCATGGTCGACTGGAATAAATTCCCTCCCCGTATCCTGCCCCTGCTCAAAAACCATAATGTCATGAAACACCAGCGTCGCCAACCGACGATATTTGGCGATACAAGCGACTTTACCCGGATAGATTATGGCGATATCATCCACGTCGACAACAGATATTTCCTGGTGGTGGGCTACACCAAAGAGGGCCGATTCGGCATTGAAGAACAACCAAAGCAGTGGGTGCCAAAGGTTTACGATCTGGAATCAGGGGAGAGAAAAATCCTCAAGCTGGTCTTCCACGAAAATTTCACCCTGACCCTTGGCCCCTTTAAAGTAACCTGCTATCGCCGACCGGAAAAAGAAGGGCAAGTGCTCGATCTGGTGCACGGTAATTTAATGTTTATGCAGGGATACTCGGTTCTTGACAAGGCCGGCAATCTGGTTCGGGTGCTGGATATTATTCAGGGTACACGGCTGGACACGGCAATTGGCCGGATAGACTGTGAGCATGATGAGTATTTGGCAAGCTATGCGGAAGATTTCCTGCGCCGCTTCCTCAAATCGGTGGAGGCGATTATCCTGCTCCATAGCCATGGTTTCAAACATGGGGATATCAGAAGAGACCACATTCTCATCGACCAGCATGTCGGAAATTTTCGCTGGATAGATTTCGATTATGATTTTTATCTTCCCGAGCGCCCCTTTGCCCTCGACCTGATCGGGCTGGGCAACATCCTGCTGTATATCCTCGGTCGGAGAAACTTTCGGCCGACCGATATCCTGAACGATCCAGAAATGGGCGAGAAAGTTTTGGCAACCCTGCATACCGACGATCTCTCGTTGATGTCCAGAGACAGGATTTTCAATCTGCAAAAAATTTATCCCCGGCTACCGAAATGTTTCAACGACATTCTCCTCCACTACAGCGCCGGCACAAGCGTCATGTATGACACGGTCACCGAATTTTACGATGATCTGGCGACGAGTATCGAACAGGTCTATGGTTGATTGTTCCAGACAGATAGCCTGTCGACAAATCATTATTACAGAACTATAGTTGTCAGTGGAATACGTGCTTGACAGACAGCTTTTCACTGATTCGCAAGCTTCAGCAGAGGGGAATTACATGAATTCACATGAGATCTTGGCAACAGCATTGCAATACGAAGAAAAAATCAGAGATTTTTATCGTTCGGCTGAAGAAACAATCGACGACACACGCGGCAAGGGAATCTTTCGCACCCTGGGCAACGACGAACAATCCCATGTGGATTTTATAGTCTACAGTCTCGAGCAGTTAAAAGCGAAAGGAACCATTGATGTCGAACAGCTGGTGTCCTCCATCCCCACCTTAAAACAGCTTGAATCGGGCATAGAGAGGCTAAAATCAGACATCCCCCATCATATGCTTGGAGATATCAAATCGGCACTGGCCGCCGCTTTGAAACTTGAAAAAGAAACGTCGGCCTTTTATCGGGATGCCTGCAGCAAAACGACAGGCGATATCAAACGTGTCTTTGAAAAATTACTGGATATCGAAGACCGCCACGTTGATGTAGTGCAGATCGAACTGGACCATGCCCAGCACAACGGGGTGTGGTTCAATTTCCTCGAGGTGGATCTCGAAGCATATTGACCTTGTGCCGGGCAAAACAGCTGTTTCCCGCAGGTTCACCTGCCCGTCTCCTCCCTGAGATGATCCGGCATCCGCACCGCAACCACCCGTCCTTTGGCGGTAACAGTGTTGTCGATTAATACCTTGGCGAGGACAATGGTTTTTCTCCCTTTGATCTCGCTCACTGTTGCGCGAATCTCAATGGGTGGGCCGAGCGGGGTCGGCTTCAGATAGTCAACCTGCAATGATCCGGTAACATACCTGAAGGCCGGCAGCGTACCGAGTTCGCGCCCATCTTCTTTATACGCAGCAGCCGCGGCTGTACCAACGCAATGGCAGTCAATCAGCGAGGCAATCAAGCCACCATAGACATAGCCGGGAAAGGCCAGGTGAAACTCCTGGGGATGGAAGGTGGCAATTGCCTCATCACCATCCCAAAAGCTGCTGATATGCAGGCCGTGGGGGTTCTTCGGGCCGCAACCGTAACAGTAGCTGAGAGATTCCGGATAATAGTCCTGAAAAGATTTTGCAGTCATGGTTTCCCCTGAAAAATTAAAAGTTGTATTCGTCGTAGATTGCCCCGCCAGGGACAGATCTATTTGAAAAACTCCGGCAGATACGGCATCGCCCCCTGCTGTGAGCAGACGTAGGCGGCAACCCTGTTGGCCTGTTCATTGATCTCGCCCAGCGGTAATCCCTGCAGATAGCCGATCACTGCTGCAGCCGTGAAGGAATCGCCGGCGCCGATCGTATCCTTAACCCGGGTGACGATACCCGGATGTTCCGAATAGTTATCCGAAGTGAGGAGCAGGCTGCCCTTATCGCCTCTGGAAAATACCGCCATGGCAAGACCATATCGTTCGATAAGTACCTGCAGCCAGTTATCGCTCGGTTCCTGCAGCTTCAGTAAACCGGCGAGAACCGGCAGTTCCGCTTCATTTAATTTCAAGATATCGGTCCGCAAGAGAGAATTTTCTATCACCAGCCTGGAGTAAAAATCCTGGCGAAGATTGATATCAAAAACCCGCACTGTCCCCGGTCTGAGACTATCGAGAAAATCGTAGATCACCCGGCGGGAATATTCGGACCGTTGAGCCAGCGAGCCGAAACAAACCGCATCAAGGGTTTGTCGCAGGTCTGTGGCGTATGCATTAATCAACAGATGATCCCAGGCCAGATCGGCGGGGAAAAGATAACTGGCCTTCCCTTCTGTATCGAGCACAACGGAAACATACCCCGTAGCAAACTCGTCCGAGATGGCAATCGCCGCAGTATCGACGCAACGCTTTCTCAATTCGGCAAGAGCATTTTCCCCGCGGGCGTCACGGCCGATGGTCGTAATGGGAATACCCTTTGCCCCAAGGGCCGTAACGTGATAGGCGAAATTGACCGGCGCACCACCGATTACTTCGGCGTCCGGCAACACGTCCCAAAGAAGTTCGCCGATACCCGCTATGGTAAAGTTTTTCATTTCTTCTCCATCTGCTGCAGCTTATTTTCCAGTGTCTATTTTCAATACCAGCTTCGTAATACAATAACACTCCCTGCATAAAAACATAATATTTTCAAAAAAACTCGCCCTCTCTCTGAACCTCACGGTTGAAACATGGCAGGGAGATGGCTATAACACACTTTCCGCCTGATACCGGCGACAGTAATAAACAATTCCTGAGCGAACTATGACAGCTTTGACATTTATCGAGAAAAAAATAGAGCAGGGCCAGATAATCTTGCTCGATGGTGCAACCGGGACAGAACTCGAAAAAAGGGGAGTGCCGATGAACAGTAAAGCCTGGTCAGCTGAGGCAATCCTCACCCATCCGGAAATAGTCCAGGCAGTACACGAAGACTATATCCAGGCCGGCGTCGATATCATTACGGTGAATTCTTTTTCGACGGCCAGACATATGCTTCTTCCCGCCGGACTTACCGGACAATTCGAACGACTCAATCGTGCCGCAGTACAATTAGCTCTTCGCGCCCGAAAAACAACAGCCGTTGCCCCTGTGGCTATCGCCGGTTCCATCGCACCGACCACATTCTGCTCTGATGCGACGAAATGCTACCCCCCACTCAACGAGGCTTTATCCTGGTATGTCGAGCAGGCCCAGCTTTTGGCGGAATGCGGAGTCGACATACTGCTGATAGAAATGATTGAAGATATTGAACAGGGATCGCTCGCCGTAGAGGCAGCCTGCCGCACCGGGCTTCCGGTCTGGCTGGGTTTTAGCTGCCAGCGTAATGAAGCGGGCGAAATTATGCTCTGGGAACGTAAGCACACTCTGGTCGAAGGGGTGCAGGCCATGTCCCGGATCGGCGGGTCTGCCGCGTTCATCATGCATACCGAGGTTGCCGATACCACAGAGGCGTTGACCCTGTTAAAAAGCTGCTGGCAGGGGACGATTGGGACATATGCCCATTCCGGACGCTTTATCATGCCGAGCTGGCAATTCAATAACATCATTTCCCCTGAGGAATACGCCGCAGCCGCAAAGCAGTGGATCAAAATGGGAGCTGCGATAATCGGCGGCTGTTGCGGCATCGGCCCAGCGCATATTCGCAAGCTCAAAAAACGCTGCTGTACATAAATATCTTCCGCCAGAAAAATATGCACCATTGCCACACAGGAACAAAGTAATTACATTCCAATACAAGATGTTGCAAGATATCCGCCATCAATGAAACCCTTTGCCGTCATCCCTTCTGCCCGGGAATTTGCAATTACTTTTAATGCATGTTAAAAAAATAATTGTATTCCTGAATTTTTAGTTTATATAGTCGATTTTCAACTCCCCCAATCCTGTCTATGGGATTGCCGGGCCACTTCTCAATCTCTATATATCTGGAGTCTCGGAAATGTTATATCCCCCTGAACTAGGCGATGATCCATTATTTCCTCGTGCTGAGGATTTTTCCATTGTTTTTAAAGACAAAGAAACCGGTATGGGAGTAATCACCTACCGCTCCTTTAAAAAGGGTGAGATTATGGCCAAGATTGCCAGACAATCAGTGCCCGATCTCAGACAACACACCCTGCAATTATCGAAAACGAGTCATAATTTCGACCCTTATTTTTCCGGATATTTCCTGCATTCCTGTGCACCGAACGTCTCTGTCGACATGACCAAAATGACCGTAACGGCACTGCAGGATATTGAGGCGGACAGCTACCTCTTTATGGATTATGCCGAAACTGAAGACTATCTCTTTAAACAGTTCCCCTGCTCTTGCGGGGCGGAAAACTGCCGCGGCTGGATCACCGGCAGACTGGAATTACCCTATCAAAAACCAGCATCGGACAGCAAAACGAACATCGCCCTGCCCAAACAAGTAGGTTGTTCGTTGTAGGCTCATGAAAGAGAAACAAACCTCTGCCTGGTGGCAAAGAGATGATCTTTGCTACCAGCAGCAACATCTTCAATTTGCTGGACGTCCGGTTGCCGATCTCGCCGGACAGTTCGGCACTCCCGCCTTTGTTTACTCGGCACAACGGGTCAGAGACAACATTATGCGGGTAAAAAATGCCTTACTGACAATCGGTGGCCAGCAACAGCACCGATTGTTTTACGCCATGAAAGCCAACCGGTTTGCCCCTCTTCTGACGTTTCTCAAACAGTCCGGACTTTGCGGCATAGATGCCTGTTCGCCTGCTGAGGTGGAACACGCTCTGGGCTGCGGTTTTTCAGCAAAGGATATATCCTTTACCGCAACAAGCCTTTCTCCACAGGATTTCGACGTACTGGCACGCTATGATGGCCTTTTGTTTAACGCCGATTCACTGCATTCAATTCGTGAGTGGGGCAGGAGAAAACCGGGATCGGAGATAGGCATTCGTATCAATCCTGCGGCGGGGGTGAGTCGGGCGAGTAACGAGTTGCTGCAGTATGCCGGTCCGGTTACCACCAAATTCGGCATTTATCAGGAACAATTTCCGGAAGCCATAGCTGTCGCAGCATCTCATGGACTGACGATCCGCAGGATTCATTTCCATACCGGGTGCGGCTATTTGACCGAGCAGTTGGCGCAATGGCAGGCTGTTCTGCAGAAATGTCTGTGGTTCGTCGAGCAGGTACCGACCGTGCAACGGGTCAATATCGGCGGCGGACTCGGCGTTCCACACGTCGCATCGGACCATCCGCTTGATCTTAAAAAATGGGCTGAAATCATCAAGGCAAATTTTACCGATCGCCACCTGGCGGTTGATATAGAACCTGGCGATTATCTGGCTAAAGATGCCGGAATTCTGTTGCTGGGCATCACCTTTCTTGAGCAGAAACAACAGACGCACTTTATCGGCGTGGATGGTGGTTTTAACATTGCCCCCGAACCGGCGTACTATAAACTGCCGTTTCAGCCGGTACCTCTTTTAGAAGGTGAACCGGATACGCACAGACCATTTCATGTCGCCGGCAACATCAATGAAGCCCTTGATGTCTGGTATGAAAATATCCTGCTTCCCGACATGACAAACCAGAAATATATTGCTCTGATCAATGCCGGCGCTTATTCTTCCTCCATGGCGTCCAATCATTGCATGCGTGGTCACCTCAGGGAATTTCTGCTGTTACCATAAACTCCGCTGCGTCACTCCTGCCTGCCCCGGGATAAACAAATTGAAAACGGTGTCCATTGCTGCTACGTTTTAAGCAAACAAGGAAATTGACTTTTATCGAGGACAGGGTACCTTCCGTTTTTTCAACCACACCTGGAGGCAGATATGAAACTCAGATACTTTTCTCATTCTTCATTTCAGATTACCACCGATGACGGTCATGTCCTCCTCATTGATCCTTTTCTAGACGACAACCCGACGTCGCCGGTGCAGTCGGCTGAGCTCGCCGCTGATTTCATTATCCTGACCCATGCACATGGGGATCATGTCGGCGATGCATTTAAAATCGCCAAGCGGACCGATCCACTCTTTATTTGTGTCAACGAACTTGCCAACTACTGCATCGGCAAAGGGTTTCGGGCTCACAACATGCATATTGGCGGCTCGCATCTTTTCGATTTCGGCAGACTAAAATTCACTATTGCCCACCATGGCTCGATGACACCTGACAACACGTATGGCGGGGAACCTGCCGGGGTAATTTTGATCATCGACAATAAAGTATTGTATCACACCGGTGATACCGGTCTTTTTTACGATATGAAACTGATCGGAGAAATGACTCCGCTCGATTATATGCTCCTGCCGATAGGCGACAATTTCACCATGGGCATAACAGATGCGGTGAAAGCCGTGGAACTGGCCAACCCGGGAGTAGCCATTCCCATGCACTACAATACTTTTCCAGTCATTGAAGCAGATCCGAACGAATTCAAAAAACAGGTGGAGACAATCGGCAAAAAAGCCATTGTGATGGAATTTGGTCAGGAAATCGAGCTGTAGTACCCTGGGGATCAATACGCTGATCCCAGAAGCTGTCGGCCACCATGCTCTGCCACTTCGTGCCTCGCTCTTTACCACATTTCTGTGTATATTGTTTGGCACCAATATGGTGGCGATAAAGATCAGCCTGACCGAGCTGGGCGTCTTTACCAATGCGGCAATGCTGTACCAAACCCTGGTCACCCCAGCTTTTGGCTTTGTTGCCTGGAATACCATTATTCGAAAATTGGGTGCTACAGCACTGCATTCTTTTGTCTTTATCATGCCTGTGTCAGGCGTTTTTCTGGGTGTCACCCTGCTGGGGGAACCCGTTACCGCCAATCTCATATATGCCATTGTCCTTGTGGTAACCGGGCTCATTGTGGTCAACAAGGTGAGTCGAAGCCGACTGCCGCGCTAAATACACGTAAAAAATTATGAAAAAATTATCTCTCTTGCTTGCTGTCGCAGCGCTTTTGGCAGCCGCCGTGGTACTCCTCGCAGTGCCTTATGTACTCAAACTTGACGGACAGGTCACCAGCTGGTTTGAAGGGAGACGCTGGGAGCTTCCCGCCCGGATTTATGCCCGGCCGTTAGAATTGTATGCCGGAAAAACAATAACGGTCGGTGCCCTGAAAGAGGAACTGAACCAGTTGCACTACAGCAAAGAGGATACCCCTGAAAAACCGGGAGAATATAGTCTTAAAGGCAATCAAATTGCCATTTACAGCCGCACGTTTCCTTTTCCCGATGCTCTGCAGCCGGCAACCCTGGTCAAGCTGACGATCCATGACAATACCATCGCGACCCTTGCCAATCCCAACAGCAAAGAAATGGTGAGTATGTTCCGTCTGGAACCGGTGCAATTCGCCTCCATCTACCCGACCCATAATGAAGACCGGCTGTTGATAAAGCTGACGGATGCGCCGGAGTTGCTGATCAAGATGCTGCTGCTGATTGAAGATAGAAATTTCTATTCGCACCTGGGAATCAGGCCGACGGCTATCCTCCGTGCCGCCCTGGCTAACCTGCGGGCGGGCAGGACCGTGCAGGGCGGCAGCACCCTGACCCAGCAGCTGGTAAAAAATATATTTCTCAGCAGCGAACAGACCCTGCTCCGCAAGGCAAACGAAGCTATCATGGCCCTGCTGCTTGAGTACCACTACAGCAAGGACGAAATTCTTGAAACGTACCTGAACGAAGTCTACCTCGGCCAGGACGGCAACAGAGCTATACACGGTTTTGGCTTGGCCAGCCGGTTCTATTTTGGCCGCGACCTTGGCGAGTTGGACCCAGATCAGCTTGCCCTGCTGGTCGGCATGGTCAGAGGTGCATCCTACTACAATCCCAGACATCAATCCGAGAGGGCGATATCGCGACGCAATCAAATCCTCGACACCCTCGCATCGGCACAGATCATCAGCCCCGAACAAGACGATCAGTTGAAAAAAGAGCCCCTGGCCGTAACGCCGGAGTCGCCCTCCGGCGTTACTCCTTACCCCGCATTCCTGGAACTGGTGCGCAGGCAGCTGGCACGTGACTACAAAGATGAGGACCTGCGGAGTGAAGGATTATCGATTTTCACGACCCTCGATCCCGTTATCCAGCACAGGGCTGAAGACGGCCTAGCCAGTGAACTCGCCGCTATCGAGAAACGACGAGGCGTCAAGAAGAAAAACAGTCTCCAGGGAGCTCTGGTCATCGCCTCGGTAGACCAGGGAGAGGTTGTCGCTGTAGTCGGTGATCGTGCCCCGCGACAGGCAGGTTTTAACCGGGCACTCGATATGAAAAGACCGATTGGCTCCATAGTCAAACCAGCTGTCTACCTGACAGCCCTGGCCAGGCCCCAATCGTATAATCTGCTGACGACCATCTCCGACACGCCGATCACCGTACCGATTGCCGGCGGAAAAGACTGGCAGCCGGCAAACTACGATCACCTGTCCCATGGTCCACTGCCGCTGATGCAGGGGCTGATTCATTCGTACAATCTTGCCACAGTGCAGCTGGGCATGACTCTGGGGGTCGATGCGGTGGTCGGAACCCTGAAAAACCTCGGTATACAGGAAGAAATCAGTGCCTACCCCTCGTTGCTGTTGGGAGCGGTCGAACTACCGCCCATCGAGGTATTGCAGATGTACCAGACAATTGCAGCCGGCGGGTACCAGACGCCTCTGCGGGCTATTCTGGCAGTGACCGATCAACACAATGCCACCCTGCAGCGCTATCCGCTGACCGTACAGCAAACCGTAGACCCCGGCGCTGTTTTCTGTCTGACCAACGCCCTGCAGGCTGTCACCACCTCAGGTACCGCCAGCTCGCTGCAACGCCTGTTGCCACCAGGACTTACCGTAGCGGGTAAAACCGGCACCACTGACAATCTACGCGATTCCTGGTTTGCCGGTTTCAGCGGTATGCACGTTGCCGTGGCCTGGGTAGGACGCGACGATAATACGTCAACCGGTCTGACCGGGGCAACCGGCGCTCTGGGAGTATGGGCAAAGGCCATGGCCGACATGAATACCAGCCCGCTGCAACTGCAGTCACCTGAGAATATCAGCTGGTATTATGCGGATATTGATGCCGGCACAATTTACAATCAACAATGTGCCACGAGCCGCCAGACACTGCTGCCGTTTATTCGCGACGGAGTCCTGCCCGAGGTGGTGAACTGCAACCGGCAGCTCCCAAAAAACACTCTGGAAAAAACTGTCGAGAAAGGGTTAAATAATATCTTTAACTTTTTCCAATAAAAACATGCGGAATACCCTCCCGTCCAGCACCACTCGACACTCATTTTACCTGTGAACTGCTATGAACAAGACCATCAAAACAACGTGCAAACTATTATGCTCAGGAATGTTAAGCGCCCTGCTCTTTCAAGGCTGCGCAGTCTATACCCCAAAGCAGCCGGTCTACTATCCACCACCCCCGCCTCCGAAAGAGACGAAACAACCAATCCCGCAACCAATTCCCGTTCCCGAACCTGTGCCGGTCCCGGAAGCGGCACCAAGCAGAGAAACCACGCAACAGATCAGCCCCATCGCCGCTAATTTCAGCCGCCAGGCAAATGAACAGATCCGTCAGGGCAGATCCGATCTTGCCGCAGCAACTCTGGAGAGGGGGCTGCGCATTGCTCCGAAAGAGGCCGTGCTCTGGTCACAGCTGGCAGAAATCAAACTTCAGCAACAGGAATATTTGCAGGCCCGGTCTCTCGCCGCCAAATCCAACTCTCTGGCTGGTCCGAATACAACGATAATAGATAAAAATCACTGGATAATAACAGAGGCACTGAGAAGAGCGGCCAGACAATAGCCGCCCGTACAGATGTGGCCACTCCATCCTCCAGATTTTTCTGGAGGATGGGGCGAATGTTTAATCCGCCAAAAGTTTAAAGGAAAGCTTCACCCGTGCCCGGAAAAAAGCCGGCTTGTCGTCTTCAACTTTCATATCCAGGGTGATGACCTCGGCGATACGCAGGTCACGCAGGCTCATCCCCGCCGATTTAACCGCGTTTTGGGTAGCTTCTTCCCATGATGTTGGGCTTGATCCGACCATTTCAATGATTTTGTACACACTCTTAGACATGGCTTTACTCCTTGGTTAAGGTTTTGCAGAGGACTACTGATTGTCGATGCATGCCCGTGCTGCCTGAAGCAACATCGTTTACTCTCAAGTAACTCTATACCATTGCTAATGAACGTACTACATTCTGTCGGGGATCCCGAAAGAACATACTGGCTTGAACGTGGGGATGTGGAAAATGGGTTTATACAACAGACCTTTATGTTACTCTAATACTTAGTTGCATAAATTTGAAGATCAAATTTTCATTGTTGCGTTGAATAGTAAAAAACAATACTCATCGGACAAGATATACAAACACCTTACATGGTTACAAACCTTACAAACAGGAAAATATATTTATGCGCAATAACGATATCTTACGCCGCATCCGCTATACCTTCAATTTTACCGATTCGAAGATGATGGCAGTCTTTGGCCTGGCCGACTATCCAATCACCCGGGCGCAGCTCAGCGATTGGTTAAAAAAAGAGGATGACCCAGCCTTTAAAAACTGCGGTGACATGCAGCTGGCTGCTTTCCTCAACGGCCTCATCAACGATAGGCGAGGCAAGAAAGAAGGGCCACAACCCAGGCCGGAAAAAAGGATAAACAACAATATTATTCTCCGGAAATTAAAAATTGCCTTCAACCTCAAAGACGACGATATCCTCAACATTCTGGCTCTGGCAAAACTTCCAATGAGCAAACACGAGCTCAGTGCCTTTTTCCGAAAACCGGAGCATAAAAATTATCGCAGCTGCAAGGATCAGATCCTGCGCAATTTCCTGCAGGGATTGCAGCACACATATCGTCCGGATCAGCAGCCGGAGCAGGAGTTCAGCTGGAAGTAATGTCTCATGGCCTCGAAAAGGCTCGATCTCCTTCGTCATACGTCAGGAGCAGTTCCTTTGGGCGTATATCAAGCTTATCGGAACTCTGCACGCTTCTTTCAAGCCATCTCTCATGGCAGCTTTGGTTTTTTATGTCGCCACTGTTTTTATTTCCTTGCTTAATCGCATAAAGCGAGTATAGTGTCTCTCATTGAATCACATTAAGTAGGAGCACATCCCCTTCAGGTAGTCCTCGTTAACCTCGTTGTTACCCCAAGCGTCGTTCGTTGCCGTCGAAGCACATGCTGATTACTTAAAACAGTATGACTCTTTTTATCTTGAGCGCAGGCACAATTTGAATTTCCAGGGTTCTCATTTAAGAGAACAGAACTCACCCAAGATTACTTAGCAGACAATTAAAAATCGTCGAGATGTGCCTACGGCGACCAGGAGAAAATCCCTCGTCCGCACAACAAAATACTGACAAAAATTATTTATTGACGGATCCAAAAGGATTCGCAGATCGAGAAACCAGGGATACGCCCCGGCATCTCACCACGAAATACAATGGAGTATTATGAGTTTTAACGATTTTCAGTTTCACCCCACGATAAACGCCGGCATTGCTGCCTGCGGCTATACCACCCCCACCCCAATCCAGAAAGAAGCTATCCCATCGATCCTTGCTGGCCGTGACATGCTTGGCCTGGCTCAAACCGGCACCGGCAAGACCGCAGCCTTTGTTCTGCCCATACTGCAGCGCCTGCAGGACGGACCGCGTAAGATAGTACGAGCCTTGATTGTCGCTCCCACCAGAGAACTGGCGGAGCAGATTCACACCAATATATGCCAGATGGGCAAACAGACCGGTCTGCGCAGTGTTGTTGTTTACGGCGGTGTAGGAAAACAGCCGCAAATTAGCAAAATTCGCTCCGGCGCGGAAATTGTCGTCGCCTGCCCCGGTCGCTTGCTCGATCTGCTCAACGATAAGGCTTTCAACCTGAGAGCGGTTGAGGTCCTGGTTTTAGATGAAGCCGATCATATGTTCGACAAGGGTTTTTTGCCGGACATCAAACGGATAATTAAGCAACTGCCGACAAAACGGCAATCGCTGGTTTTTTCTGCGACTATGCCCCAGGAAATTCGTCATCTGGCTGAAGAAATACTGTATAAGCCGGTGACCGTGCAGATCAATCATACCCTGCCCGCCCCGTCAATTTCCCATGTACTCTATCAGGTGGCCAAAGCAAAGAAGACTTCTCTGCTGAAAAACATCATTGAGGAACGGGACATGGCTTGTACGCTGATCTTTACCCGTACCAAATACAAAGCCAAGAGTCTGGCCCTGGTGCTGGAAAAGGCCGGGTTCAGCGCCACTTCACTGCAGGGTAATCTCTCTCAGCAGAAACGGCAGCAGGCTATGGACGGATTTCGCGACGGCACCTATAACATAATGGTGGCAACCGATATCGCCGCCCGCGGTATCGATGTACTTGGCATTTCCCACGTTATCAATTATGATGTACCGGACACCGCCGAAACATACACCCACCGCACCGGCCGGACCGGTCGAGCCACCCGAAGCGGCCAGGCCTTGACCTTTGCCGATCGGGAAGATGATAAAATGATTTCGCTCATCGAACGTACTCTCGGCAAAAAAATGGTCCGCGAAACGACCCCTGCTCATTTTGCGGCTCCGACAGTAGAAGAAGAGGCAGTTGAAAACAGAAGGGACAATTATTCCCGACAGCAGCGGCCGATGGGCAAGAAACCGGTAACTGCTAGCCACGGCAAAAGCCGGCGGAGTAAGGCATGCTCTTTTGATTTCGGAACGAGCAAACCGGTAGTAAGATAATCTGATTTGTCTGGATATCCAGACGTCCAGTCGAAATATCACAGTGATAGTTCGGCTACATAAAAAAGGGTTCCCAAGGAACCCAGCAAAGAGGAGTAGTACAAGATGGCTGAAGGAACAGTGAAGTGGTTTAACGATTCGAAAGGTTTTGGTTTTATTGAGCAGGATGGCGGCAATGATGTCTTTGTGCATCATTCAGCAATTCAGGCTCAGGGCTTCAAATCTCTTGAAGAAGGCGCTCGAGTGACCTTCGAGGTTGTTGATGGCCCCAAAGGCCCTGCTGCTGCGAACGTTGTCCAGCAGTAACAACCGAGTTTGACCACAAAAAGCCTCCGCACCCGTGCGGGGGCTTTTTTTATTTGAATTTATGCCGAACACTAACCACTATAAAGGAGAGAGTCTTGGCCAGAACGAACTATTCATACGAAAAACGACAAAAAGAAATCGCCAAAAAAAAGAAAAAAGAAGATAAAAAGGCACGCAAACAGGAGAAACCGGTTGAGCCTGACGAGACCAAAGAAACTCCTGTGTCCGAAGAAGAATAACGCTTTAACACCTGCATTTTTTTCCAGTACACTCTACGCCATGGGAAGTATCCTTTTGGCTTTTTAACGAGGACACCATCATGATTACCGCATCCAATATCGCACTCTCCTATGGCAAGAGAATCATCTTCCAAGACGTCAATATTAAGTTCACCCCCGGCAACTGCTACGGGCTGATCGGCGCCAACGGTGCAGGCAAGTCCACCTTTCTGAAAATCCTGGCAGGACAGCTTGATCCTGACCGGGGGGACATAAGCAAAGGACCGGGCCAGCGAATCGCCATGCTGAGTCAGGACCAGTTCGCCTTTGACGAACACACTGTTTTCAACACCGTAATCATGGGGCATAAGAAGCTGTACAAGATCATGGCCGCTCGTGAAGCCATTTATGCCAAAACCGAGTTTACTGAGGAAGACGGTATTCTGTCTGGCGAGCTGGAAGTCAAATTCGGTGAAATGAATGGATATGAGGCCGAAGCAGAAGCATCAGTGCTGCTTAAAGGACTCGGTATCCCTGAAGAACTGCGGCAAAAAAAAATGAAGGAGCTCGACGGCAGCGACAAGGTACGGGTACTGCTCGCCCAGGCCCTGTTCGGTAACCCTGGCATCCTGCTCCTGGACGAACCAACCAACCAACTGGATCTGAAGACCATAAACTGGCTTGAGGATTTTCTCTCCCGCTTCAACAATACCGTGATCATTGTCTCCCATGATCGCCATTTTCTCAATCAGGTCTGCACCCATATGGCAGATATCGATTTCGGCAAGATTGAGGTGTATGTCGGCAACTATGATTTCTGGTATGAAGCCAGCCAGCTCCATTTCCGGCAGAAAGAGACCGAAAGCAAGAAGGTCAAGGCCAAAGCCGAAGAGCTTAAAGAGTTCATCAGACGTTTCAGCTCCAATGCATCGAAGGCCAAACAGGCAACATCGCGTAAAAAACTGCTGGAAAAACTGACCATCGACAACATGCCCAACTCATCTCGAAAATATCCCTATATCGTCTTCAAGCCCGAACGGCCCTGCGGCGACATTATTCTAGAGATTGAAGGACTGAGCAAAGAGGTCGAAGGCTTGTCCATGTTTAAAGACCTGACACTTACCGTTAATAAAGGTGACAAAATTGCCTTTATCGGCCCGAACAGCCTTGCCAAAACTACGCTCTTCCAGGTTCTTGCCGGAGAACTTGAACCGGACGAAGGCAGCTTCCGCTGGGGGGTAACAATAAAAAACGCCTATTTCCCCAAAGAGAACAATTCCTATTTTGACAATGATCAGCTGGATCTGGTCGGCTGGCTGCGTCAGTTTTCGCCACCGAAAACCGACGAGAGCTTTATCCGCGGCTTCTTGGGCAAAATGCTCTTTTCCGGAGAAGAGGCAACAAAAAAGACATCCGTTCTTTCCGGTGGAGAACGGGTACGCTGCATGCTCTCGAAAATGATGCTCGCAGACGCCAATGTGCTGATTCTCGACGAACCGACCAACCATCTTGATCTTGAGTCGATCACCTCACTTAATAATGGACTGATGGCTTTTCCGGAGGTGGTACTCTTTGCCTCTCACGACCATCAATTTATCTCCACCGTGGCCAACAGAATTGTTGAGATCAGCCCGGATGGAATAATTGACAAGATGATGAACTTCGATCAGTATCTGGAGATGAAGGAAGCAAGCTTATCGGAAAACAATCCATCTCTTGACCAGGTCGCAGCGTAACGGAATTACCTTTGCATCAACCGGTCCGGCAAACAGAAAATGCTGCCGGACCGGTTAATGCAAAGACCAGGATCACTTTTTCTTGTCCTTTTTATCTTTCTTAGCTTTCTTCTTTTTTTTGCCTTTTTTATCCTCTACTGCTTTACAACTCGATTCCCCGCAGCACTCTTTTTTGGAATCTTTTTTCTTTTTATCCTTCTTTTCTTTCTTCGCTTTCTCTTCTTTCTTATCAGCCATCCTGCTTCTCCTTGTTGTGAGATAAGTTAGCCATTCTGCCTGACTGGCCGGCGTGGTTTATTATGACCTGTCATCATCAAAGAGAGTATTGTCAAGAAAGATAGCATCGTATAACTTTATACTCTGTGGTAAGTTGTCAGATAGCAGTCTTCTGTTTGCGTTAATCTGCGTTGGGAGACAATCTCCTCACACTTCTCTTCGCTAACCTTACACCACCAGGAGGTTATGATGCCGATTATCACTATTTCCCGCGGGAGTTATTATCACGGTAAGTCAATAGCCGAAAAACTGGCTGAAAGATTAGGCTATACCTGTTTTTCCCGGGATCAGATCCTGGAAAATCTGGACAAATTTCATCTCCCGGAAATAAAACTGGTCCGAGGGCTCAACGACGCTTTTTCCGTGCTGGATCGTTTCCCCCATGGCAAAAAACGTTACAAGACGGCCATTCGGTCCGCAATCCTGCAGCATTTCCTCCATCACAACGTCATCTACCACGGTCTTTTAGGGCATCATTTTGTCAACAATATATCGCATGTCCTGAAAATAAGAATCATCGCCGACACTGAGAAAAGAGTCGCCGACGAGATGGCACGGGAAAATATTTCCGAAGAAAAAGCCCGATACACTCTCAAAAAAGACGATGATGAGCGACGCAAGTGGGGCATGTTCCTGTATGGCATCGACTTGATGGACCCCGCGATGTACAATATGACCCTGCGCATCGGTCACTTATCCGAAGATGATGCCGTGGATCTTATCGCCAACGCGGTACGTCTGCCATCTTTTCAGGAAACGAAGGAATCCAAAGCAACTCTGGCCAATTCCGCGCTGCATGCTCTGGTCAGCGATAAACTCTTTGATTTTCCCAATGCAGTTGTGGATGCACAAAGCGGAGCGGTGGTCATTTCCCTGAAGGTACCCGAAGACCAGCAATCGGTTATTCGTGAGCGTATTCACGACATGCTGACGAACGTTGCGGGCATGAATGAGTTGACTATTCAATTCGACACTTATTTTTAGATAGATTTCTGGATGGTATTCAGCCTGCACCTTGAGATATCTGCATATTCTTTTTTGCAGTTGACGATACTCCGGCATCTTCTTTAGTTTTTCCGGGCTGTTTTGCGGTCGCTCTGCCCATTTGCTCAGCTCATGCTC
>JBBRDD010000060.1:0-23605 GCA_038204235.1 Desulfobulbales bacterium | reverse complement strand
AAACTGCCAGTCAATGTTTTTCTTTACTCTTTTTTGTTTTTGATTTCCGGTGAAATGTGTTTGCGACCGTTCGGGTCAGTGACGCATTCCGTGTTCCTCAAAGACCGCGGCAAACTACTTTATTGCCTGGTTGCCGTCAAGAAGAAAATGGTCACTCTTGACGGCTTTTGCAAGATCTTGAGAAGAATTAATTCAGATTGTCTTGTTAGCTCACTGATGTTCTGTTGGAAATACAATACTTGTGTTCAGGTTAATTATTCTGATTAATCTTCGGTTGTCCATTTCGAAAGGATGTCGATGATTTTTTTTGCCTGCTCAGTGCTGGAAATATTGAACTTTGATTTGGTAATGTATTCACCCTGTCTTTTTTGATAACGTCGGATGGTATACATGTCTTTGCCGAATTCACCTGTTTTCCGGTCCAGATTCTGGAAGCGGTACAATATGGTGGTCCAGGCACCTTTGGAAAGAATCTCCTTGCCGGTTTCTTTGACGACCTGCACCCCATCTTCTTCGTAATTAATTGTAAGATCTTCTACAGTTGCACTCATTTATTTTATCCAGTTGAGGGAAAAGTATTGCTGTATGGCCTGCCCAGTCAAAGTTGGTTTTAATTGGCATCAGCTGGGCAGGGGACGATTATTCTCGTCTGTATGTAATGCAAGTCAGCAGGTGTGTAAAGCTAAAGGTTCCGCCTTGTCGACGTCTGATCATGCAGATTTATTCTGACGCAAAAATTGTAATCCTTTGGAAGAACCTTCTACCACGACATGATCTTTGTCGGTAAATTCACCTTCCAGAATCTTGAGAGCTAAAGTGTCTTCCAGGTATCTCTGGATTGCCCTTTTCAGCGGTCGCGCCCCATACGCTGGGTCGTAGCCATTTTCAACGAGAAACTGCTTGGCGCTCTCTCGTACATGAAGCGAAATATCTTTGGTTTTAAGACGAGCAACCAATCTCTTGAGCTGGATATCGACGATGGCCATCATATCTTCCCGCTTCAGACGGTCAAAAATAACCGTTTCATCAATTCGATTGAGAAACTCCGGCTTAAATTGTTTGTGCAGGAGATCATCGATCTGATTTCGGATAGTATTTTTGTCAATGCCGTCTTCTTCCATTTTCATAATCAAATCACCGCCAAGATTCGATGTCATAATCAGCAGGGTATTTTTGAAATCAACGGTTCTCCCTTTTCCATCGGTCATTCTTCCATCGTCAAGAACCTGCAGCAATACATTGAAAACATCCGGGTGTGCTTTCTCTATCTCATCGAGCAGGATGACCGAGTAAGGGCGTCTGCGCACCGATTCCGTCAGGTATCCGCCTTCTTCATAGCCGACATAACCGGGAGGCGCTCCGATGAGTCGGGACACGGAATGTTTCTCCATGAATTCCGACATATCGATACGAATCATAGCCTGCTCGTCATCGAAAAGGAAATCTGCCAGAGATCTGGCCAATTCCGTTTTTCCGACTCCGGTTGGACCAAGAAAGATAAATGACCCCAGCGGTCGATCCGGGTCCTGCAACCCGGCCCGTGCCCGTCGAACAGCATTGGCGACCGCATGGATGGCCTCCTGCTGACCAATAACTCTTTTGCCCAGCATCTCTTCCGCATGAACCAGTTTGTCTTTTTCACCTTCGAGTAATTTGGCGGTCGGTATTCCCGTCCATTTGGCCACAACCGACGCGATGTCCTCTGCATCAACCTCTTCTTTCAGCATCATTTGATCCTTCTGTATCTCCTGAAGTTTGAGGTTTGCTGCTGTCAGATCGCGTTCAAGCTCGACCTTCTTGCCGTATCTGATTTCTGCGACACGGCTCAAGTCGCCCACTCTTTCGGCTTTTTTCTCCTCGATATGTACCTGGTCGATGCTTTCCTTGATTTTGCGAATGTTCTGGATGGTGTCACGTTCTAATAACCATTGGGCTTTCTTTGAGTGCAGGATCTCGTCCAGGTCGGCAAGTTTGGTTTTGATCTCATCGAGTCGGGTTTTGGAGGCACTGTCTTTTTCTTTTTTCAGAGCCTCCTGCTCTATCACGAGTTTAATTTTGTGTCGCTCGAGTTCGTCGATCTCGGCAGGCATTGAATCTATTTCAATACGCAGTTGCGATGCCGCTTCATCAATGAGGTCGATTGCCTTGTCTGGCAGAAATCGATCGGTGATATAACGACTGGAAAGGACAACTGCTGCAACCGTCGCAGAGTCTTGAATCCGTACCCCGTGGTGGATTTCGTATTTTTCTTTAATGCCTCGCAGAATGGCGATGGTGTCTTCTTCGGATGGTTCCTGAACCAGTACCGGTTGAAAACGTCTTTCCAGGGCGCTGTCTTTCTCAATATATTTCCGGTATTCATCAAGGGTAGTTGCACCAACACAGTGCAATTCCCCGCGAGCGAGGGCGGGCTTGAGCATGTTTGAGGCATCCATTGACCCCTCCGCCGCACCGGCACCGACCAAGGTGTGGATTTCGTCAATAAAAAGAACAATTTCCCCGGCTTTTTCTTCAACTTCTTTGAGAACTGCCTTCAGGCGGTCTTCAAATTCTCCCCGGTATTTGGCTCCGGCAATAAGAGATGCCAGGTCGAGAGTTATAACCTGTCTATTCTTGAGTGTTGCCGGAACATCTCCATTGACTATACGCTGCGCCAGTCCTTCGACAATAGCCGTTTTGCCGACACCAGGTTCACCAATAAGGAGCGGATTGTTTTTAGTTCGTCTGGAAAGTACCTGGATGATGCGGCGGATTTCCTCGTCTCGGCCGATTACCGGATCAATTTTGCCAAGTTTGGCGAGTTGAGTAAGATTGCGGCCGTATTTTTCGAGAGCCTGATATTTTTCTTCCGGATACTGGTCGGTGACCCGGTGACTTCCGCGTAAAACTGACAGTGCCTGCAGGAAACTCGACTCGACAATCCCCCGTTTCTTCAGAGTTTTACTGACGTCGCTATTGGAATATTTAAGAATTGCCAGAAAAAGATGTTCCTGACTGACGTATTCGTCCTGCATCTGCTTGGCGATGCCAAATGCGCTGTCAAAGATCTGTTGCAGTTCCTTTGAGGCGTAGCTCTGGCCAGCCCCTTGTCCGGATACTTTCGGTAGTTTTTCCAGGAGCTGGTTAATATCCATTAGAATCATGGACGGATCGGCACCCGACTTCTGCAGGACCGGGACAACAATGCCTTCCGGCTGGGTTATGATGGCTTTTGCCAGATGCGCGGTATGGATCTCCTGATGGTTGCTGTCCTGAGCAAGCTGCTGGGCAGTTTTGATGGCTTCCTGAGATTTCAGGGTGAATTTATCAAATTGCATTTATCGCTCCTTTTACCAATTATTTCATTATACTATACTGATGCAGAAGATCTGCATAACATATCAATTGCGCACAGAATATAAGAATGGCAAACGACAGTGTCAAGTTTTTGACACTGTCGTGAGAGCAAAAAAAAAGCGAGCCCCCTAAGGGACTCGCCTGATGTTTTTTGCCTCAGAACGATTACTGGAGCAGGTACATCAACCGCAAGATCCGGAGCCGCAAGATCCTGAACTACATCCACCACCCGAACTTATCGGATTTACAGAAGTAATTCCAAAACCGGAGCGGGGTCCTGCGTCGACATAATCGACAGTAATACCACCACAAGTTACCATGAGGCTGTCCTCGACCAGAAACTTGAGGGTATCGTTTTCAAATACCTTGTCGCTATCTTTTGGCTCATCCAGAGCCAATCCCAAAGAGGGGCCTGCTCAGCCACCCTGCATCAGCGCGACGCGCAATGCAGATTCGATATTGTTTGCCTGCATGTATTCTTTTAATTTTGTAACAGCCAAATCTGTTACATTTAGGTCAGACATGAAAATCCTCCGTGAAAAATGTTTCTTACATACCTTCTCTTTACAGCTTACTGCTTGTCAGAGAAGCCATACCGATATACAAACACCTTAAGGTGAGATGAAAAATAGTCAATCATCTATCCCGCGTAAAATAATAGTTGTGCCGCAGTGCGCAAGTTTTTTCGTAAATGTTTCTTAAATGTCGACTTTTTTTTAAAAAATCAGTTTCTGAAAACAGGGTCGAATTTGGTTTAACTAAGACGATATTAGCATGATATTTCCGGAGAAAGCATGTCTTTCTCTATATTCTATTGGATTATAAATTGTTTTTTGGTTTATAGTTCTTTCCGAAGCAAAAATATCTGAGCTGTTATCGACAATCCACTCTTCTTGATTATCTTCCCGGAGGAATGCAGGTTGCGATCAAAAATTTTGCAAAGGAATTATCTGTTATGAAGAAAATAGTCATTTCGACAGGAGGCGGTGATGCACCCGGTCTGAATGCCGTTATATATGCCGTTGTTCACGCTTGTTATCGTAAGGGTTGGGAAGTGTATGGCAGCAGGAATGGCTACGGCGGGTTTTTGGATATCGAAGATATGGTGCGTCTTTATCCAAGAGATGTGGAGGGGATTTACGCGACCGGTGGCACTATTCTGGGGTCCACCAATAAGGGCAACCCGTTTTCAAAGCCGGTGAAGAATCTCGCCGGAGAAATACAAGTTATCGATATATCGGATAAAATTCTTCGTAATTTTAACAGAATGGGCTTCGATTGTCATATTGCCATTGGTGGCGATGGGAGCCTGGCTATCGCACATCGGTTTGCTGAAATGGGTATGCCGGTAATAGGGGTGCCGAAGACCATTGACAATGACCTGGAAAAAACCAACAGAACTTTTGGTTTTGATACGGCAGTATCTACGGCAACCGAGGCTTTGGATAAGCTGCATTCAACAGCAAAATCACACAATCGAGTTATGGTTGTTGAGGTCATGGGACGGGATTCGGGCTGGATAGCCCTGTATTCAGGGATATCAGGGGGGGCTGATGTGATCTTGATACCGGAAATTCCTTTTGATATTGAAGAGGTATGTGAAAAAATTTCCGACAATGAATTGCATGATAAGCTGTATTCCATTGTTGTTGCGGCTGAAGGAGCGATAACAATAGATGGTCAGAAGTTTAATAAGGGCAAAGGAGAACTGGGGAGAGAAGAGGTCATTTTAGGCGGGGTGGGAGAATGGGTCGCAGCGGAAATCAGAAAGCGGACCGAAAAGGATACCCGCTCTCTGGTTCTTGGCCACTTGCAGCGGGGCGGTTCGCCAACAACATTCGACAGATTGCTCGCCTTAAGGTTTGGTGCAGCGGCAGTTCGTCTTGTTGAGGGTAAAGTCTTTGATCACATGGTAGCCTTGAATGATTCACAGATGGTCGCGGTACCCATTGCTGAAGCGATAAAAATGCGTAAAAAAGTCGATCTCAGCAGTGATAAGGTTTTGACTGCACGTGATATCGGGATCTGTTTTGGTGATAAAGATACCCGTGGACAGATAGCGTAACTTACAGGAACTCCCGCTTGAAGAATAACAACAGTACCAATAATTACACGGAAGCATATCGGCTATTGTATGAACATTTCGGTCCGCAGGGATGGTGGCCGGGAGATTCTCCTTTCGAAATAATGGTTGGCGCAATTCTGACCCAGAACACCAACTGGTCAAATGTGCGAAAAGCCATCGACAATCTTAAACTCGAAGGATTGCTCAGCTACCAGTCGCTATCTCTTCTGACAGCCGATGAGATAGCTCAATATATTCGTCCGGCAGGATATTATAACCTCAAGGCCCAACGTCTGAAAAATCTGCTCGATATGGTCGCTGGCATCTATTCTGGTGATCTGGCCGCATTTCTCGATGATGAGCTGGGAAATGCCCGGGAAAATCTGCTCGCGGTAAAAGGGATAGGGCCGGAGACGGCGGACTCTATTCTCCTCTATGCGTGCGGACATCCGGTTTTTGTCGTCGATATGTACACGCATAGAGTCTTCAGTCGCCATAATATGGTGGAAGAGGAGACGGATTACCTGTCCATACAGGATGTCTTTATCGATAACCTGCCCCAGGATAAACAGCTCTTTAATGAATTTCATGCCCTGATCGTCCGTGTTGCCGGTACGTTTTGTAAAAAGAAAAAACCCCTGTGTTCTGAATGCCCACTTAACGGTTTGAATCTATGACTTTAAATGCAATAAGGTTCCCGTCATATCATTGGCTGTTTCTATAGTTTTTAGGTTGGCCTTATACATGGTGCTGTTCAGGCTCATGTCGACGATTTCTGTTGCCAGGTCAACATTGGAGAGTTCCACTTGTTCCATTTCTGTGCCTGTTTGCTGTAAGACGCTGGTGCCCGGTGAGGCAATTTTATGAGCCTCTGCTTTAACGCCCGATGGGGCAACAGCCGCATTGGTAATCTGGATTTTCTTGAAGCCGTCGGTATTGGCATTGGCGATATTATTGCCATTGGCTTGCAATTTGGTGCCGAAAGCCTGTAGTCCGCTAAGGGCACTTTGGTACGCTCTTATCATTTAATCCTCCTGTCTGTTAAAAATCAGTTGTTGCTATAATCTGATCTATATAGGAACTCGCTTCTTCTTGGGTGTATTCTGCTTTCAGAAGCGCTTTCCGGTAGCGCTCTAAGATCTCTCTTGACTTGAGATGATTGTTATTTCGGCAATAGAATTTGTATAGAAGTATGGTTAGTCCTTCCTCAAGATAGTTGCGCAAGAGAATACGTTCGAGGACGGCGATCGCTTCATCCAGCCTTCCGGCCTCGGCGAGATTTTGGGCCCAGGTCGAGCCTATTTCTGTCATAAGGTTGGCCAGAATATCATTGAAAGTAAGCACTTGGTCGCTACGGAAGCCATCCTCGGGCATGGTTCCCCGCCACAGAGGAATTGCCGTTTGAAACGCGTTATGTCCCTGCCAGAAATGGCCTTTCTGACAGTGAGATAAGCCGGTTCTGGCAATTTCGATAAATTGCAGTGCGTCCATTTCACAATGGTTCAGGCAGAGGATTCCTTTCTGCAGATAGAAATAATCTTTTACCGGTCGTGGCAGGTGCGGGGCAATAAGTTTACGTAGTCTGGTTAGCAGGGTGTCAAAACTTTTTCTGGCATTTTCGGGGGTACTGTCAGGCCAGAGCTCCAGCTGAATTTTTTCCTGGGCAATACGCTGACCTTTGGCGGTTATCAATAACCCCAGTAATTCGCGTTGAAAGGGGGTGAGATCTTTAGATTGGAACAGCACTTTGCCAGACATACTCAGCTCAAAGCTGTCCATGAGCTTTATTTTTAACAGAGAAATTGGCTCTCCGTTGTCTGAAAAATTGACATGCAGGCGGGTCCTCGCGAGATTCCGGGCGAAACTTTTCTTAATCTTTCTTTTTACTGCCAGCAAGAGCAGGGTCGTCATCATTGCCGGTTCCCAGCTCCAGAAATGGTTGTAGCCATTCTCTTTCATAAGAGAAAGGCCGGCTTCCAGATCGTTAAGAGCTGCGTCGGGATTTTCTGCCTCGTACTTGCAATAGCTTAAATTGAAATGGGCGCACATCGTCAAGTACGTCGATGGAATTGTCCGGCTGATGGCCAGCCCTTTATCAAGACTGGTGCGGGCATGGGCAAATTTTTTAATGCGGATATACACTGAACCGGCGAGAATATAGTGGAAAGCTGTATAGAAGAGTCCTCCGGCTTTTTCCCTTAATTGTCCGGCCTGTACTATGTGTTTTTCTGCGTCATTGCTGGATCCGGTTAGGGCGAGACCGAAGGCTTTCCACTGGAGAAGCTGGCTGTGCATATGATTCGTTGATGCGGTAGCGCTCACGTCCAAGCCTTTTTCCAGCAGATCGAGAGCCTTTTGGGTCTGGCCAAGAGAAAATAAATTGCTGCAACCCCAGACATAGAGATACGGAGCAGCGATGGTCTGGTCCACCACAATCTGATCGATGGATTTCTGCAGGGCAAGTTGCTGGGCATCATAATTCTGATGATCTCCAGTCATGGAAAGATAACAGAGATTCATGACCCGCAGGGACAAGCGGTTTGATTCACCGACCAGTGGGTCGTTGAAGAGCGAAAAACAGACTTCTGCCTCATGGAGATACTTCGCCCTGTTCCCGCTGAAGAGTTCAATGTATCCCTGGACAAACCGGGTTGAGGCTATAAAGTTGTGGATATGGTGTCTGCCCGCAAGCGTCGTCGCAATCTGGATGTAGTGGCGCGCTTTTTTCATGTTCCCCTTGAAAAAACAGTAGCCGGATGCCAGGTTTCGAGCGGCTAAAATGAGTATTGGGATGGGCAGAGTCGGGCTGTTTTTTTCGAGCAGAGATTCGGTTCGCTGGAGCAGTTCAGCCCCGTTGTTGTATTCACCCGATACGACAAAATGGAAATAAATGGTCTGCGATAAAGCGATTAATTCACCAATCTCTTCTTTTGCGGCGATAAATTTTTCCCGGGCAGAATCCCAGAAAGGTTGTGTCGTCTGGGGAACGAAATCAACCCGAAGCAGTCCGGCGTATAGAGTAAGCCATCTATATTTGAAAAGAATTGGTGATGGAATACTTTGCAGCAGGCGAAGAATGGAAAAGGTCTTATTCCTGGCAATCAAGTCCATCCCTTTTTCCTGAAGAATGTCTTCCATTGCCGCAAAATTGCCACCATTTTTGTAACAGGTCAGTGCCTTCTCGGTGAGGTTTCGTTTCTGGTAGTAACGCGCTTCCAGGTTGTAAATGTTATTGATTGTTTTTTCGCTGAACAGCGCCTTGGCACGCTGCTGAAGAAACTCCTGAAAAAAATGATGAAAACGAAAAACCTGCTGCCGGTCGTCAAGGTTGTAGATAAAAAAGTTTTCCCTGGTCATATCTGCCAGTATTTGGCCGACATTATCAATGCCTGAGATCTCACATGCCAGGTCGACAGGAATTTCCTGAAGAAAAGAAAATTTCAGGAAAAAATTATGCAGGTTCTGAGGAATTTGAGCGAAGATTTCATCTTGAAAAAAATCGAGCATATGGCAGGGTTGTGGCTTCTTGCCGAGAGTATCGGTGGTCGAATCAAACCAGAATCTGCTTCTGCCGGTTATAGGGTGGCTGGCCAGGATAATTCCCATAATCCAGCCATTGGTGATTTTTTGTATTTTGACGGCATCCTGCCTGCTTATTTCCTTGTGCAGAACACGCGTGTAGAGCGTTTCGATGTCCTCATTGCCAAGAGCCAGATCCGCGGTGCTGAGATATGCTATTTTTGTGCCGTTACGAATTGTTGTCCCTTTTATTTCAAGTGGTTGTCGGCTTATGAAAATGAAGTGAACTCTGGGGGGCGAGGTGTCAAGAAGGTGTTCGAGGAGTTTATGGGTCAGTGCTCCGAATTCGATACGGTGCAGGTCGTCGAATACCAGATAAATATCATTTTTCAGGTACCTGTCGAGATTCTGCAGAAGGATGTTGGCACAGCGAGTCAGGTCAAATGGCCCAACACTGCCCTCGTTGAGAATAGTTGTCAGTTGAGGGGAAGCGAACCCCGGCAGGTTGGCCTGGAGATTCATGAGCAGAGAAGACAGCAGGAGCACGGGGTCGGAATCCTCGGGACCGATCTGATACCAGATGTATGTATGGCCCTTGGAGTTGAGGAACTGATAGGCCAGGGTTGTTTTTCCCTGGCCTGCCTGTGCTTCAATTATAATAAGTTTTTTCGTATTCTTTTGGTCAGGGAATTTCGCCTGAATCAGGCCTGTTCGGTGCAGTGATTGAGACGGATCAATGTGAGGTGGATAAAATTTGTTGGAGGGCACCACATAGCCGGTTAAACTCTCATCCTGTTTCATAAATCACCATCTTCCCCGCTTTTTGATATTTTCTGCTGCAACAGAAACTTTTTGCTGACACCTCTGATAATATTTGCGTCTTTTGAAGTAAGTTGCATTCTGCTGAAAAGGTTTCGAATATTGCTCATCCAATAAGTATGGCTGACTTTTTCCATAAAATCAATTTTGAGCAACATTTTTTCCAGATATGCGTACATGCTTTCTATTTCAAAGGATGTCGCCAGTTGGGGAGAATGGTGCATATTCTTAGGGGCATGAATGATACCGTAATGCAATTCATAGCAGTGGATTGCCACCGCCTGAGCGAGATTGAGTGATGAAAAGTCGGCGGTAGGGATGGCGGAGGTCATCTGGCAGTATTTGAGATCGTCATTGGTCAGACCGGTGTCCTCGGGGCCGAAGATGATGGCTGCCTGATTGTTCGTCAGTTGTGGGAGGAGTGCCTCGACCATGTCCCTGGGAGTTTGGGTGACGAACCTCTGGCGACCTCTTCTCGCAGTAGTTCCGACGACCACAGTGAAGCTTTCCAGGGCTTGCGGTAAATCTGAGTATATCTCCATGGTATCGATCAGGTGGGCGGCTTTATGGGTAGCCATTTTGGCCATAGCTTCCCGGTCCGGCAGACTGTCTCTGACCACAATGAGGCGATTGATCCCCATGTTCCAGGCAATTCTGGCTGCTGCCCCTATATTTTCTGGAAACTTTGGACGGACCAGGACGATGGCAATATGGTCGAGCAGCGTGGCGTTTTGAACCATTGGTATTTATTTTACTGAGTTGGAATCTAAGGCAAAAAGGATTTTTTTGCTGAGGATATCCACGTTGACGACCGTGACCCGAACCAGGTCGCCGATCTGATAGGTTTTGGCGGAAATCTGGCCAAACAATCGGTAGTTTTTCTTATCGTAAATAAAATAGTCATCCCCGAGTAAGTCTGCCGGAATAGAACCGCTGATGCACATATCCTGGATTTCGACATACAGTGCATTTTCTGTCACGCCGGAGATGATAGCGTCAAATGAGTTGCCGATTCGGTGCTGCATATAGCCAATTTTCAGGCGGTCATTCATATCTCTTTCGGCCATGACGGCCGTTCGCTCGCGGGCAGAGAGAAATTCCGCTGCCTCTGTAAGAGATTGTTTTTTGGGCTGACTCTTCATGAGGAGCTGGAGAAGTTGCCGGTGAACGATTAAATCCGGATAACGCCTGATTGGCGAGGTGAAGTGTGTGTATTCGGCTGCGGCAAGGCCAAAGTGACCGACATTATTGGCTGAATACTGGGCTTGCTGCATGCTGCGCAGCAGTAGATTATTAATAATGTATTCGTATTTGGTATCTTTGCATTTTTCCAGAACTCCGGCAAACCAGGCTGGAGTATTGACAAACGGAGCCACGGGAAGGCCGAGGGTTTTGATAAAATCGAAAAATTCTTCTGCTTTGATCAACTCCGGTGGTTCATGTACCCGATATATTGCTGGAATCTGCTGTCGGCTGAAGAATTCAGCGACGGCTTCGTTGGCTGCGAGCATGCATTCTTCGATAATCTGGTGGGCAAAGTTTCTTTCTGCTCTGCTGATCGAATCGATTTTTCCTGATTTTGCCAGAGTGAATTCCGCCTCGACCATATTGAAGTCAATTGATCCGCGTTTTTTTCGTTTGCTCTGGAGGACGGTTGCCAGTTCTTCGGCCCATTTGAGACCGGTAAGGAAAGGTTTGTATTCTTTTCTGAGAGCCGGGTCTTTGTCAATGAGGATTTTTCGTACTGTTGTATACGTGAAGCGCTGTCGGCTGCAAATTATCGATCGGCTGAAGCGTTTAGCGAGAAGTGTACCTAAACGATCAAAGTCGAGAATGGCTGAGACGGTAAACCGGTCTTCTTCGGGCACCAGACTGCAGAGGTTATTGGATAATTTCTCCGGCAGCATGGGAATAACCCTGCCGGGAAAATAAACGGAGGTGCCTCTATTATATGCTTCCCGATCGATTGCCGAGCCTGGTGTCACGAAATGACTTACATCGGCGATGGATACAAAAAGTCGAAAACCTTTGCGGGTTTTTATCACACAGATCGCATCGTCGAAATCTTTGGCACTTTCTCCGTCAATTGTAACGTGATCTGTCGACCGGAGATCTTCCCTGTCCTGATCTGGCACGAAGCTCTCGTCGAGTCCCGCTGTTTCCTGCAGGACTTCATCGCTGAATTGCCAGGGAAGATTGAATTGTTCTATCACCAGCCGCATTTGGCAGTCTACATCATCTGCTGCGCCGAGTATTTCAATAATTTTCCCCGGTAAAAAATTGGCAGCCCCGGTCGCTCTTTCAAACTGGGCGATGACGGCGTCGCCATTTTTGGGCTGCAGGCCGTCCGGGTCATTGATTCGGATGGTAAACGGGAACCTTCGATCATCAGGATAAACCAGACGGTTGCGGCCTTCGGTTCGGTAAATCCCGCCAATTCTATTGGTACCTGGAACCAGTACTTTTACCACACTGCTTTCCGGTCGATCATCGGCACGGACACGAAAAACCCGAATCAATACGGTATCTCCGTGATGGGCTTCGCCCATCTGACCGGGTGATATAAAGGGGTCTCTTTTCAGTGGGCGGCTGACGGGACTTTTGGTTACACTGACAAAACCGAACCCCTTGGGATGCAGGGTCAACGTCCCTTCGTAGAGGGAGGTGTTTTTGTGAAGTTTGTAATGGTTTTTACTGTCTTTAACAATTAAGCCGGCCTTAAGAAGCGCGTCAAGAGCAGCCCGGATGTCTTCTTCACTGTATCGGTCCTGGGAAAAATTGCTATACAACTGGGCAAATGACTGTGGAGCGCCGGCTGTATAGAAGAAACCAAGCGCCATATTTTCGACCTGGCTGTATTTTTCGTCGTTTTTTTGGGACCGGGGGAACCGTTTTTGCGAATGTGACTTAACTTGTCTGGAAGATTTTCTTTTTTTAGGCATTGTGGGATTTTTGATTTCTCCCATAGGAGAATTTTGTTAAGCTGAATGAAAGTCCACCATTTTATCACTGGTTAGATGATGAATAAGAAAATGGTCGGGATGTTTTGGCCCATTAATCTAACACACATAAAGATTCTGTCTACCGACAGGTGTTGTTTTTAATATAGTCAGGAGAGTATGCGACGTATTTCCTTTGATCTTGAACTCTATCGCAATCAGATGTTGGCCTTGATTGGCGATAAACCGGAAACGGAAACATTCTGGCAGGCACTTGATTTCTCAGTCGAGGCTCATGCCGACCAGTGGCGCCGTTCCGGAGACGCATATATCCTGCACCCCTGTTCCGTGGCAAAAATTCTTGCCGAAGAAATGGATATAACCCATCCGGAGATTCTCGCCGCTGCACTCCTGCATGATACCGTTGAAGACGTCGAGGAAATCACTGCTGATCTGGTTGGTCAGAAGTTCGGCAGTTATGTCCAGGCGATTGTTGAAGGGTGTACCAAGGTGACGCACGTTTCCGGAGATAAACAAGCCAACAGCCAGAATACTCATCGGAAAATTTTTAGCGGAGCTGCCTTGCGGCCTGAGGTAATGCTGGTGAAACTGGCCGATCGTCTGCATAATCTGCGAACCCTGATGGCTATGCCCAAAGCCAAACGTCAGCGAATAGCCGATGAAACCATAGATATTTACGCTCCACTGGCTACGGTTTTCGGCCTCTTTAATATGAAGCGGGAGATGTATAACCTCGCTCTTTTGTACAAATACCCTAAGCAGGGCGCCCGCCTTAACAACCATATCCGCCAGTTGCAGAGATCGCCGCTTGGCCGGACAATTGTTGAAAATGTTCTGAACAATGCCGACAAGGAGAATTTTTTCTGCAAAGTTACCGTTCGAACCAAAAAACTGTGGGCTTACTATGATTTGGTCAACCGCATCCTTGTCCAGCGTATAGATACACCTCTGGAGATTCTTATTGTTGTTGATGACGTCCAAGCCTGCTACAGAGCATTGGGGATTGCCAATCAGACCTATAAGCCGATCCCGCGGACCATTCGTGATTTCATCGCCAATCCCAAACCGACCGGCTACCAGGGATTGCATGCCAAAGCAATTGTCGAAGGGCAGAAGTTTCTCTTTAAGATTCGCACCGATGAGATGGAGCGAAAGGCCCAGAAGGGCCTGTTTCGAAACTGGAGTTCCAAGGCAGGAAAACAGGTTAAGTTCATTCGGGAAATCCAGGAATTGTTCGATGTAATCGGCTCCGAGGACTCTTTTTCCTACCGGGATGTCATTGCTGCCAGTGGGAGAAAGGAGATTTATACCTACACTCCCCAGGGCGATTTAATATGTCTTCCCGTCAACTCCACCATCCTTGATTTTGCTTTCCGGGTGCACACCGAAATTGGTCAGACCTGTCTCGGTGCAATGATCCGCAACAAGCGTGTCCCTCCGTCGCATATTTTGAAAGACGGGGATATGGTACGCATTGTTCGCGCTGAGCGACCTATCAGGTTTGAGCAGCATATGCTGGCCATGTGCAAGACGCCGAGAGCAAGAGGTGAACTTGCCAAAAACTTTCGAATCAGATGCCAGAAAGTAACTCGGGAAGTGGGGATATCGATGTTGCGCCAGGAGATGCTTCGCTATGGTATTCCATTTGATGTCCTGGAAGGCAACGATTTCCCTGAACTTTTAGCCCATGAAGATCTTCCGTCGCTGGACGAGTTATGTGTGCGGATAGGCGAGGGAAGGGTACACCTTAAAGAGTTAATGGAGGACATCAAGAACATTCTGTATGGTGGGATCTCTCCTCTGGTGACGCCTACCGGTGCGTTCAATAAAATTGAGTTAACAACGCTCGATCCGGTTTCCGTCAAGCTGTCCTCGTGCTGTAAGCCGAATCCAACGGCCAAAGATAATTGTGCGTTGCTCACCCCGAAAGGGCTTTCCGTTCACCATAAAAACTGTGAACGATTTTGCGAGCTCAAGTTTCAGCGGGAAGACGCAGTAGATATCTCCTGGAAAATCAGACAGACTCATGTCAGGAAACAACAGAGTCTGCATATTCTCCGGGCAACCAGAAAGAGTGTCATGCAGACTATCGGTTCCGCACCGCTGGAACTGGATATGCAGAGGCTGGAGATTCTGTCCAGTTATTCTTCTCTTTATCCCGCCTGGGAACTTGTCTTCAGGGTTGTTAATCTGTATGACCTGCAACGGGTGTTAAAACACTTCGATAAGTCTGGTCTGCCTTATGAATTCGATCTCGACTGTTAAAAAATACGCAGCCACGGCGAGCTCAGGAAGCTGCAGTCTCGTTCGTGGCCGTCTCATGATCATGTGATGGTTCCTGTTCCTTCTTGTATTTGGCAAGTATTCTGCCAAGCATGTCCGGCAGGTCGTTAGGTTGCCTGGAGCTTCTCTCCAGTTGAATAAGCGTTTTTTCAAGGGTGAGTCTTTCGCCTATGAAAATATGGCGTAAAATAAGAGAAATAAGTCTGGTTATCGTGGTGAGATTGGAGATGCGGGACTGAAGATGCTGGTCTCGATCAAAAGCCGTTGAGGCAAAGATTTCGACGGGGTTACCGTCAAGCTGGCTGACCGAGACATACCAGGTGTTTCTGTCCCTGTCAGTTGTCCGGTGCCGGACTCCATCAAGAACGTCGGGGAGTTCCTGGTCCCCTTGCGGCGACGGTATAGTTGAGACCTCAGAAACTCCAATCATTCTGGACAGATTTTGCAAGGCATCGGGCTTGCTCTGCAACAGTTTGACTATGCTCGAACAGGTTGTGCAGATCTCATCTTTTCCAGTTCTGGTCAGGCTTCCTTTTTTTCCGCAGAGGGTACATAGACCCAGTGTTTTTCTAGCTTTCATTGTTCCAGTCGTCATAAGGGATGATATTTTTGATGTGTTCTTTAAGGTGGCGGCTAAACTCCCGGCCGCTTATCTCTCTTGCCCCGAACCGTAATAAGTGATCGGTTGTCATCTGGCAATCAATCATTTGGAAATTTCTGCTTTGTAAATACTCAACTAAAGCGATCAAGGCAAACTGTGAAGCGCATTTTGTTCTGGAAAACATCGATTCACCAAAAAAGACCTTATCCAATGCGATACCGTATAAGCCGCCGATCAGAAGGTCATCCTGCCAGCATTCAACTGAATGGGCAAAGCCGAGATGGTGCAGTTTCGTATAGGCCTCCTGCATCTCGGGGGAGATCCAGGTCTCCGTCCTGCGCTCTGTCCGCACTTCAGCGCATTCGTTGATCACTCTTGAAAATGCCTGGTCACGGGTTATTCTGAAAAAAGCGTTTCTGGCATATCGACCCAATCGTTTTGGAACCCTGAACTCCGCTGGAAAAAGTACCAGACGAGGACTGGTGAACCACCAGAGGATTGGATCGCCAATCGAATACCAGGGAAATATCCCCTGGCTGTACGCCATCAGCAGCCTTTCCGGTCGAAGATCTCCACCTATGGCCAGGAGACCATTATCTTCTGCATACTTGGGATGGGGGAATTGAATGTGCTCGTTCAGGCGAAAAATGGGCATGCATTAAAAGGTTGTTCGTTTGTTTATAAGTACCGAGCGGATTATTTTCTTTCTTTTTTGAGGCGTATAATCTGTCTCTAGGATTAAAAAGAATCCTGGCCTTCTTGCCAGCTTTTGCAGGGGACTGTTGTGGTTTTCAGTGCAACACCCTTTTTCAGTCAGTAGCAGTGGAGCGCTGTCTGCCATCTTAAATATTAGTGCGTTACAGAATATTGGCTTGTTTTTTGTGGGAAAATATTCTGTATCAAAGTACTTATTCCGGCTTGCTGTCCATTTTAGGCGGGATGCCCAAGATGATACGGCGAGAATACGCTATGTATTTATTTCTGGAGTAGAGTATTATTATGCCGTCCTCTCGTCGGTGGGGCAAGAGGAGGATTTGCCAGAGCAAAAATTATAACCGTTTCCATTCCATTATGATAGAGATTAATAAAGATTCAGACAACGGTGAAAAATCACCATTTGTCGACGAAATTGTCGTAGACAACTTTTTCCCTTGTGCCAGTCGGGCTGAGGTATTGTCCCAGATGCAAAAGGCTGTGCAGAATGGGGTCGCTCTCATGATACTCTCAGGAGACGAAGGCAGTGGCAAGACCATGCTGTGCCGTATGCTTGAACGTGAAGCCTCGTGCCAAACTGTTTTATTCTCCCGCACCGTCGATTCGTTTGAAGAAGTTGTACGGAATATAGCCATCAGCCTCGGATTGATAAGTGAGATTGAGATTGATAACGGCGATATCGATCAGTCTCTGCAGCATATAATTGATTTTCTGTTGGATCAGTCGGTGGAACTGCTGGTAATTTTCGATGAGGCTGAAAATATATTTCTGGCCACTCTTGAACGAATTCGGAGAATGCTCGATCGGATGAACGAGGCTGGAGTATCCATACATCTCCTCTTATCCGGCCGAAAAACTCTGATGGAAAATTGTGATCAGGTCTCCTTGTGCAATTTTCGAAATACCGATGAAGCTCATTTTGAGCTTACCCCTCTTTCTGCGTCCGAATCTGTCGCATATTTGCAGTGGTGTGTTTCACGATTAACGGGAATAGATGCGGCAAAGGTGTTTACCGATGAGGTGTTAAATGACATTAATGATCAGGCCCAAGGTAACTTCCGGATCATCAACCTCCTGGGTGCAGAGGCTGTAAAACCGCACAACAAAGATAATTCGTTTATGGTGCTTCTGGAAGGTGTCGAGGAGGGTGGCGATATTGAGGGTGAGACTCCGCGGGTTCTGAAATACCCGCAACTGGTTGAAAAGATTACGGCATATCTGCCCTGGATAGGCGGTGCGGCGTGTTGCCTGTTGTTGCTTCTATTTCTGTTCAGGTCAGGAGGGGAGAAGGTTGAGGTCGGCAATGAAATGCCTCAGCCCGCAAAAGTCGATCAGGTTGAAAAGGTGGCAACGAGCCAGAAAACGGGTGACAGTCTCACTGAGAAAACAGAACTGGTCGCCTTGGCTCCGGTTGAGGAATTGCAACCACCGGAAGAAGATGAATCGTCAGCTTCAGTGGTGCCGGCGGTAAAAACGCCTGGACAGGATGTTGCTGTTGTTGCTCCGTCTGTGGAAGAAACGCCGCAGGCGGTTGGTAACCAGGAACCACCTGTCGCAGAGCATGTTGTACCTGAGACTTACAAAACCGAAGGGGCTGTTGCAACAGCCGACAGCGGCGGTAGTCCGCCTGTTGCTCCGATAGAAGAAAAAGAAGTTGTTGCAGCGGCAAAAGAGAATCCTTCGCAGGAAGCGGTAACAAAGGACACTAAACAAATTGCCCGGTTGCATCCAGGCACCCATGTGAAGAAAAAAACGGTATTGTCGTCGGCGCAAAAACAGGGGAATGTCAAGGCTCAGCCCATAAGGAAACCAGTGTCAAAGGCTGTTGCATCTATGCCTCATTCTGCTGCCGATAGGTTGTACGACGCACGACTCTCCGCAGGTACCAGATGGGGAAATACCGAAAAGAAAAAAATGTTTACCGTCCAGGTTATGGCTTTGACTTCAAGAAACGCGGAAAAAAATCTTAAAAAAATGCTGGCGCAGGTCAATTACAGACAAGAGGCAGGAAATTTTTATATTTTTAAGAAAAAGACAGCTCCGGAAGGTCTCTTTGTATTCTACGGGGAATACGCCAGCATTGACCGAGCGCGCCTTGCTCAAAATAGTCTCCCGTCGTTTCTCCGCGACCATAAACCGTATACTTTGTCAATTGAAGGAGCAATCGCCAAGGTCAGGAAATAGTCCAGGCAGCCTGCCATCACGCGGCAAAAAAAAAGGGTTGGTACAGTATTACACTGTACCAACCCTTTTTCTATTTGGTGGAGCTAGACGGGATCGAACCGACGACCTCTTGACTGCCAGTCAAGCGCTCTCCCAGCTGAGCTATAGCCCCTTACGATTACAGAATTAACTTAGTCATAAAGTTGCACCATCAATAACAGGGATTGTTTTTCGTGTCAATAAAAAATAGCACAATCTTTTGCTTGTTATGCCATTTACATTGCTAATGGAAATGAGGTTTGTTATGCTTTCATGTTTCGTGAGATATACTATTATCGCTGTCCCTTTAAACTACTCTGATAAGCCCCGCTCTTCAATCCAGCGGTTGCTGATATATTTTCAAGGCGCGACATGGCGTCTTTCATAGCAAGGAAGAATGTATGTATTCACCATTTAATTTTTTGTTCGGCTGGTTGTCAAACGATCTGGCTATAGATCTCGGCACGGCAAATACCGTCCTGTATGTCAAGGGTAAGGGGATTGTGCTGCGAGAACCATCCGTCGTTGCCGTCAGGCAGGACGGGCGGATGAGTAAGGTCCTGGCCGTTGGACAGGAAGCAAAAATGATGCTCGGCAAAACACCGGGCAATATCAGTGCTATCCGACCAATCAAAGACGGGGTTATAGCCGATTTTGAAGTAACTGAGGCAATGCTCAGATATTTTATAAACAAGGTGCATAATCGAAGAACTTTAGTTCATCCGCGTATTATCATCTCCGTACCGTCCGGTATTACCCAGGTGGAAAAGCGGGCAGTGCGGGAATCCGCCGAATCTGCTGGGGCCAGGGAGGTTTATCTTATTGAGGAACCAATGGCGGCAGCAATTGGCGCAGGTCTGCCCATTACCGAACCAACCGCCAATATGATCATTGATATTGGGGGAGGGACCACTGAAGTGGCGGTTATTTCACTATCCGGCATCGTCTATGCTAAATCGGTCCGGGTCGCCGGTGATAAGATGGATGAATCCATCCTCCAATACATCAAACGCAAGCACAACCTGGCGATTGGTGAACGTACGGCAGAGCTGATCAAAACGACCATTGGCAATGTCATGCCGGAAGAACCCTATGAAACTATGGATATCAAAGGGCGGGACCTCGTCTCAGGTGTGCCGAAGACCCTGCAGATCTCAGCTGATGAAATTCAATCTGCAATAGCTGAGCAGGTTGATATCATTGTTGAAGCGGTAAGGGTTGCACTCGAAGTGACTCCCCCTGAATTGGCGGCCGATATCGTCGACAACGGCATTGTCCTGACCGGTGGCGGTGCATTATTGAAAAACCTTGATAAATGTCTGCGGGAAGCGACGGGTATGCCAATAATTGTCGCTGAAGATCCTCTGTCTTCCGTTGTCCTCGGGTCCGGGAAAGCGCTTGATAATCTTGATATCCTTCGCGAGGTCACAATCGATTAATTTCTGTTTCCGGCAATGTATTCCTTTGTGCCGGTTGTTGCTTGCCGGTACTCTATGTGCTGCTCTAACATGTTGTGATCTGTGCGAAAAAAAACGAAAGCCATCCAGGGACGATCTATCTATGGCACCATTAGAATTCTGATTCTGGTGGTGATATTAGGTATCGTTGGTCTGCTGCTGCTTGCCTCAATGCTTGGTGGACGGTTTGGTACGCCGCATCAACTAACTTTGGATTTTATCGGTCCCCTGCAGAGTGTGGTGACGCGTTCGGTGGCCGGGATTGTTACCCTGAAAGATGATTATATCGCTCTGTGGAACGTTAGGGCGGAGAATAAAAGGCTTCAGGCGCTAGTCGATAAATACTTGACCGAACTTGGTGAATATAGAGAAGGATACAGTACCAATTTGCACCTCGAAGAGTTACTGGCCTTTAAGGATAAACTGAGTTTTCAACCACTGGCAGCTCGGGTTGTCGGCAAGGAACCCGCTTACTGGTATCAGACCATTGTCGTTGATCGCGGTCGAAAAGATGATGTAATGGAAGGGATGATTGTGCTTGCTCCCAACGGAGTTGTCGGGCAGATCATTCATACGGCGGATCATTACTCAAAAGTTTTGCTCGCCAATGCTCCAAGTAGCGCTATTGATGCAATGATTCAGAAAAACCGGACTCGGGGTATTTTGAAAGGGGCCGGTGAACATGGGTATGTGCTGGAATATGTGTTAAAAAATGCCGATGTTGAGGAAGGCGATTATATTGTTACCGCTGGTATCGGTGGTGTTTTTCCTGCCGGAATACCCCTTGGCAGGGTGTCAAAGATACATCAAAAGAAGAGGGGTATGTTTCAGGAGATCGAAGTGCAGCCCAGTGTCGATTTTCAGAAATTGGAATTTGTATTTATTGATCCGACAGATCGAAGAAAAATACTCGATTCAGCAAACCTTTCACCAGGGAGGTAGAAGCGGGTAATGTTGTTTCTTTCATTCTGGCTGCTCGGAATTGTCTTGATTGTTCTTCAGACAACTTTAATGCAGTCACTGCCTCTGTGGCTTGGTCGGCCGGATTTTCTCTTTATTCTCGTAACGTTCATTGCTTATCGTTTTGCCTGGGTACCCGGTATTGTCCTGGTTTTTACCCTGGGATGGGTTATGGATGTCCTCGTGGGACTTTATCTTGGTTTTTACCCTCTGATGTGCCTATTCACTTTTGCTGTACTGAAGTTCCTCACCAACAAAAGCCCTATAAAGGAATCGACCTACCAAATTCCCCTTGTTGGCCTGAGTTATTTTCTGGTACAGATAATCCTCTATTGTGTTTATTCCCTTGCCCTGCCTGAAGAGCTGCCGGAATGGTCGTGGGGAATTACGTTGCAGAGAACAGCACTGCAGGTAGCGGCGGCAATTCCCCTTATTCTTCTTTGCAGTAGTCTGTATGATTTTCTTCTGAAACTTCGGTTGCGCACCAAACCTGTCCGTCGTCGCCCGCGAAAACCGATGTAATCTGGAAAAGTAGAATGAATCTTAAATTTTCATTAAAAGATGTTGCCGATATTGCAGAGCATGATGAAGGAGCTCTCGATCTGTTAAAAAAGCGATTGCTGGTAGCTTCTGCCGTGGTTCTGTTTTTTCTGGTCGTCATTGTCCTGCGCCTGTGGATTTTGCAGATCAATGATGGTGAGGAATACGAGAAACGTGCTTACGGTAACCGAGTCAGGATTCGACAGGTTGCACCGCCCAGGGGACATATCCTTGACCGTAATGGCAAGGAAATTGTCACCAACCGGCCGTCGTTCAATGTCGCGCTGATCCAGGAAGATTCCCATGATCTGAGTAATGTCCTGAAACGGCTTGCACCTATTCTTAACATGGGTGTTTCTGAGCTGTGGGAGAAGATCCGGGAAGCATCTGATACACCCAAATATGTACCTGTGATGCTCAAAGAGGATATCGACTGGCAGACTCTCGCCTACCTGGAAAATCATAACCACGAATTTTCCGGGATTCGAACCGAAGTGCAGCCAGTTCGGGTCTACAATTATGAAGACCTGGCGGCAAATATCATTGGCTATCTCGGATCAATTTCCAAACAAGAGCTGGAATCTGCGGACCGTGACATCTATTCCGGAGGAGACACCATCGGTAAGAAAGGTCTGGAAAAAGAGCGGGAGGAAGATCTTCGAGGGGAGAAAGGATATAGTTACTCAGAAGTCGATGCAAGAGGCTTCGAACAGCAGTTGCTCAAGGCGGTCGAACCGCTGCCAGGCAGAGAGATTCGATTAACTCTCGATGTCGATCTGCAACAGATAGCCGAAAGCTATATGATGGCCGGTGAAAAGTCCGGAGCTGTAGTAGTCATGGAGGTAAAAACCGGGCGATTACTGGCAGCTGTTTCTGAGCCCACGATTCATATCAATGATTTTATCGGCGGGATATCGGTTAAAAAATGGCAGGAATTACTCGATAACCCTAAACATCCTTTGATAAACAAAGTCGTTCAGGCCACATACCCTCCGGGGTCGACCTACAAAATGGTGGCAGCGTTGGCAGGGCTTGCTACGGGCGTGATAGATGAAAATACGGTTTTTTACTGTCCGGGGCATTACTCGTTTGGCAACAGAATATACCGTTGCTGGAGACATTCAGGACACGGACCGGTAAATCTCATTAAGGCCCTTAGTGAATCCTGTGATGTTTATTTCTATAATGTCGGTCAGCGAGTGGGGGTCGACAGGTTAGCGGAATACGCAAATAAACTTGGTCTTGGTCGCAAAACTGGGATCGAAATGGAATACGAAAAAGCTGGGCTGACCCCGACAAAAGCTTGGAAGGAACAATATCGTAAAGCCAAGTGGCAGGATGGAGAGACCCTTTCCGTTACTATCGGCCAGGGCTTCAACCTTGTTACCCCTCTACAGTTATGTGTAATGACGGCAACACTGGCCAATGGAGGAAAACTATATCGACCCCAGCTGGTCGAACAGGTAACGGACCCTGAAGGGAAGGTCGTGGAAAATTTTTCACCGGAACTGGAAAGTGAAATCAAAGGATTCGACCGGTATTTCAATTTAATAAGAAAAGGAATGGAGGGAGTGGTCCAGGGGAAACATGGTACCGCTCGCTCAGTTGCCATCGACGGGTTGACGATTGCTGGCAAAACCGGAACTGCTCAAGTGGTCAAATTAGCCCAATATCGTGGCCTCAAAGAAGAAGATATTCCTTATAAATATCGAGATCATGCCTGGTTTACCTGTTATGCTCCGGCGGAAGATCCGGAAATTGCTGTGACAGTGCTTGTGGAACACGGTTTACACGGTGGGTCGGGGGCCGGGCCTATAGCCAGGGCTATTTTGAACCAATATTTCAGCGGCAGGCTGAACCAGACAGGACACGAGAAAGACACAATAGTAGTGCCTTCTGGAGATGAATAGGTAAACGGTGTAAGCCAATGTTTCGCATAGATCGACGATTGTTTGAACATTTTGATATGGTGCTGATGCTGCTAATTTTTTTAATTTGCACCATGGCTTTTTTCAACCTTTACAGCGCCTCGTTCCCACCAAAAGGGTATGGTATGCCTCCGTATATCAGGCAGGGATACTTCTTCCTCATGGCGTTTACCGCGTTTGTGTTTATCATCAGTTTCGATTACCAGGAGCTGCATTCGTGG
>JBBRDD010000059.1:0-24029 GCA_038204235.1 Desulfobulbales bacterium | reverse complement strand
GTTTTTAGCCAGAAAATGATCATAGAAAATATCTACAATAACTGATGAATAATGCCTGTGTCTTTGCCAAAGCCGTTGTTTACTCTCTGCTACCAGAGGATGTCGGTCTGTGAAAGAGTCAATTTCTCTATGCAGCAGAATGCCCAGATAAAATTCTCTTTGGTAGGATTCTACGTCTTTGCCTTTTATGAAATCAGTGATGAAGTTGCCTATCATAACCTGATCGGAATCGCCAGAAAGATATAAATGTGCCAAAAAATTCATGTATACATATTAAAACTGAGAAGAATAATGGAAAAGCAAAAAAAGGGTCGTTATTATTTTTGGTTACATATACGCACAAAGCATCATTTGGTCAAAGTCCAATAAAAACAAAGGGCGGTTGTGTTGCTCTTTCTACCACCTTTTATTATCAGCCAATATCTCTGCGCAATTTTTCGTCCCAATACGGGGGGTTGCCGTAACACCCACTAAAATAGTCGATAAAAACCCTGACCTTGGGAGCCAGGAGTCGAGAGCTGGGATAGACAGCCCAGATGGCGGTTTCGGAAACTAATGGGTAGTCTTGCAGTATCTGCACCAGTTCCCCCCGTTCCAGGTGCTGATAGACACACCACATAGAAGACATTGCAATACCTAATCCAGCGGCGCACGCATCCCGGACGGTTTCTCCATGATCGGTCCGCACGCTTCCTTTTGTCTTAATGCTCACATGACCGGTGGGGGTCTCAAATACCAAGGTTTCAAGGCCCATCAAATTAACGCATTGATGATCTCGCAAATCCTCTGGTCTGCTCGGTTCACCAAACCTCGCCAGATATTCCGGGGAGGCACAGACAATTCGCCTGTCGGGTGCCAGCTTGCGAGCAATCATGGTTGAATTCTTTAAATCTGCATTACGAATAGCTATATCAAAGCCACCCTCAACCAAATCGACTATCGAATCAGAAAAATGCAAATCTACGGTGAGGTCGGGGTAGCGTGATAAAAAACCCTTTAATGTCGGCATCAGATGCATACGGCCGAAAGAAGTAGGGGCAGTGACCCGCAGGTTTCCTTTAGGTAACACGTCCCCGGCCCCGACCGATGCACGGGCGGCTTCAATGCTGGAGAGGACTTCTTCCGCATGAGGAAGAAAGGCCACCCCCTCTTCAGTCAGGGAGACTTTTCGAGTGGTTCTATGGATCAGGCGGACGCCAAGCTCTTCTTCAAGTTTGCCTATATGTGCACTTGCTACCGCAGGCGACAGTCCGAGCTCTTTGCCGGCCATGCTGATGTTATTGGTTGTGGCCACCCGTATAAAGAGTTTGAAGTGTTCAATGTTCATTTTAATTTTGATTGTCCTTAATGTTCAGCTACTGAATAAGGGGGTGAGCTGTTCGTGTCTCGGGACGCCGTAAACCCATCCCTGGGGGCTTCGCTGCAGCCGTCCATGGCTGCAGAGACCCGAGACACGAACAGCTCACCTCCTTACATGCCGATAAGCTGAGTTTGAGGGGTAATTAAATTTTTAATTATCAATATAAACTATAAACTGATTCTGTATTTTGCCCTATTATCCTTGATAAATTTGGTAATTATAGTCCGATCATGCAATTAAAAAGAATCAACGATGCAGAAAAGTTTCGATTATCTTCAAGCAAAGATTGTCGGACAGTGATGATTTGAACGAAATACATTGAACATAAACAAACACATCGGAGACGCAAACATGAAGGCAATAGGATACAAGCAGGCAGGACCAATTACCGCACAAGACGCTTTGATCGAATTTGAAGCAGCAACACCGGAACTTGGGCCACGGGATCTTTTAGTTGAAGTTCGTGGTATTTCGGTAAATCCAGTGGATGTGAAGGTTCGCGCCTGGCCTGAATTAGGACCGGACAAAGGTCAAACCAAGATCATTGGCTATGATGCTGCAGGTATTGTTCGGAAAGTCGGCAGGGATGTCAGTAAATTCAAGGTTGGCGATGCAGTCTATTACGCCGGTGAAATCACCCGGCCAGGTACCAACTCCGAACTGCAGGCCGTTGATGAAAGAATCGTCGGGAAAAAACCGAAATCCCTGGGGTTCGCTGAAGCAGCAGGTTTTCCACTGACCTCCATTACCGCCTGGGAGATCCTGTTTGACTCCTTCGGGATTAAGGAAGGGGAAGGTAAAGGTGAGAGCTTGCTGATCGTTGGTGCTGCAGGAGGTGTCGGCTCAATCCTCATTCAACTTGCCAAGAAGCTCACGGGGCTGACTGTGATCGCCACCGCCTCCCGCCCAGACACTATAGCGTGGGTCAAAAAAATGGGTGCCGACCATGTAATCAATCACCGGGAATCGCTTGTTGAGCAGGTTAAGGCCCTGGGGCTCCAGCCACGCTACGTGGCCAGCCTTAATGGAACAGAAGGACATTTTCCAGCCATCGTCGAGCTTATCAAGCCTCGGGGGCATATCGCGCTGATCGATGATCCCCAGTCTCTTGACATCAATTCCATCAAACCTAAGGCCCTGAGTTTTAGTTGGGAATTTATGTTTGCCCGTTCAATGTTTCAAACGGAGGACATCGTAAAACAGCATGAACTGTTGAATCGGGTATCGGAACTCATTGACAATGGCACGCTGATTTCCACTGTAACAAAGAACCTTGGGAAATTGAGTGTTGAAGTTCTTAAAGAGGCACATGTGCAGCAGGAAAGCGGCCGTGTTATCGGTAAGAACGTGCTCGACGGATTTGATGCATAAAGAGAACTGAGCGAGCCGGGCTTCATTGAACAAAGGAAACAAAATTATGCAAAAAACAATTCTTGTTACAGGGGCCACTGACGGAATCGGATTAGAAACAGCAAGAATGTTGGTATCTCTGGGCCACAACGTCTTATTGCACGGGCGAAACCAGGTAAAACTTGACCTTGTGGAGAGAACGCTGTCAGCGCTGTCAGACTGTGGACGTGTTGACAGCTACGTGGCTGATTTATCGCGTATGGCCGATGTAGAGGCGCTTGCCAGGGCGGTGGGTGAAAAACACGCAAAAATCGATGTACTCATCAATAATGCAGGCGTTTACAGTGCACCGGATCTTATCACGCAGGACGGACTTGATGTCAGGTTTGCAGTCAATACGATTGCCCCCTATCTGCTGACCAGGCGGCTTTTGCCGCTGCTTGGCGCGTCAGGACGAGTCATCAACCTGTCCTCCGCCGCCCTGTTTCCGGTTGTTCTGGACGCGCTGGCGGGACGGGGCGAATTGTCTGACGGTGCAGCGTATGCGCAAAGTAAACTGGCACTCACGATGTGGTCTCGCAGGATGGCCCTTGCGCTTCTGGGGGACGGCCCGGCGATTATTGCTGTTAATCCCCGGTCAATGCTCGGCAGCAAGATGGTGAAACAAGCCTATGGCGTGGCTGGTGGCGATCTCCGCATCGGCGCGGAAATTCTCTGCCGCGCGGCTCTGTCAGATGAATTCTCTGGTGCATCCGGCAGGTATTTTGACAATGATATCGGTCAATTTTCTTCGCCCCATCCCGATGCACTCAATCCACAAAAATGCGCAGAGATTGAACGCGTCATCGAGGCGGTTCTGGCTGAAATAACACAAAAAGAAATGTGATTACCACTAAAGTTCAGCTTAGAAGATCCAGAGGGATATGAGATGCCCTTTGCACGGGTGTTCCGCAGCCTGGATGGCTGCGGTCAAGCCCCCAGGGATGGGTCTATGGCGTCCCGTGAAAAGGGCACCTCATATCCCATATAGCCGAGGTTTATTGGTAATCACAAAAAGAAATGTAGAGGCTGCCGGTTTATCCGGGAGAGGAGAGAGAAATGTATTACGAAGGAAAAGTCTACCGGCCCTGGATGGAGGCTGATAGTTTACTGATACAGACAACCCTGGGCTGTACTCATAATAAATGTACCTTTTGCGACATGTTCAGGGGTAAGAAATTTCGCATCAGGAAAATTGAGGATATCTTTGATGATATCGACGAAGCAAGGAATGATTATCGTTATATCAGATCAATCTTTCTCATTGACGGAAATGTACTTGCCCTGAAGACCGAGTTTCTTTTACATATTCTAGAAAAAATCAGTACAACCATTCCGGAGTGTTCAAAAATCTCTCTCTATGCCGGGTTGAATGATTTCAGACGTAAATCCGTAGAAGAGCTCACGGAACTGAGGCAGGCAGGATTAACTCTGGTGTATACCGGCCTGGAGTCCGGCGACCGCGTGACTTTGGAGCGGATACAAAAAGGGCTGACACCGGAACAGGCCGAGGAGGGAATGGCCAAGGCCAAAGCTGCCGGTATTGAAGTACTTGCTTCCATTATCTTCGGGATAGGCGGTAAAGAACGTTCCCAAAAACATATAATTGCAACCACAAGGCTGCTCAACATCATGCAACCTGAACAATTAGCCCCTATGGCACTGACAATACAACCGGGCACGCTGCTTGCGAATCAGGTTGAGACGGGAGAATTCATACAGGCAACCCCATTGCAGATCCTTGAGGAGGAAAAGTACCTTCTGCAAAACATGACTTTCAACACCATTTACTGGGGAGATCACGGCAATAATATTGTCTCTTCAAAGGGCAGGCTGCCGCAATCCCAGGAACTGTTTCTGCAAAAAATTGAGCATGCAATTGCCAATCATCCGATTACGAAACAAGAAATACTCCTGACATCGCCATGGTAGAAGGCAGGATCATTTTGTCGTTTTCATAAAGGCGTAAGCATGGAAAACAAGAAGGTAGAGGAGGTAGCGATATGGCATTATTTCTCGTTCAACATGGCCGCAGTGCATCGAAGGATATCGACCCGGAAAAGGGACTGACCGATCTCGGTAAAGAGGAGACTGAACGTATGGCAACAGTGGCCAAGGGGTACCGGATACCCGTGCAGAAGCTCGTTCATTCAGGAAAAAAGAGGGCGGAACAGACGGCAGAGATCTATCAAGAGGTGTTGGCGCTTAACAACCCCATGGAAAAGATCTCCGGAATCAATCCGCGGGATGATGTCCAGGCTTTTGCCGCAACAATCGATCCGCAAAAAAACTGGATGGTGGTTGGGCACTTACCTTTTATGGAGCGGTTTGTTGCCTTCCTCACCACGGGGTCGGCAGATATCCGAGTCTATAGGTTTCAGAACTCCGGGATTGTCTGCCTGGACGCGCAGCAAGAAGGGGGGGAGGCACCGGACTGGTTTATCAAATGGACGATCAATCCCACTATCTCCTGAGTTGTTACCGGGGGGGGAATCACCTGCCGGTAGTGCCGATACCCTTAATATTATTCTCTCTTTGCGCAAAAGCGGTGGTAATGTATGTTCGAGGTGGATGGTCAAAAAGAACCTTATGGTTCACACCTGAGAAAATGCTTAACATAGCCAGTAGCCTTCGAATGACTTGACGATTACGATAGCGGGTGCCTTATCGCTAACAGGCGGCTGTATTGTCTCTGTCCGGTTTGGATTTTGTGAGGCAAGTTCAGAGCAGGTAACGGATGATCATTACCTGTCCATAGTAACCAATTTCAGCAACATAGGGAGATTACCCAATGCCCAGGTACAAACTAACGTATTTCGATATTGATGGCGGACGTGCTGAACCGATCCGCATTGCTTTTCACGCTGCGGGTATTGATTTTGAGGATAACCGGATATCTTTTGCCGAATTTAGCGAGATGCGGTCGGGCATGCGCTTCAACTCAGTACCTGTACTCGAAATCGATGGCGCTCAGATAACGCAATCCAACGCCCTCAGTCGCTATATAGGAAAGATGGCGGGCCTGTATCCAGCGGACGCTCTGCAGGCGCTTTACTGTGATGAAGTAATGGGCGCCCTCGAGGATCTCACCTATTACATCGTTCGAACGTTTGGGCTGGAGGGCGAGGAACTTCGGCTGGCGCGCGAAAAGCTTGTCGACGGTTGGTTGTCTGTCTTTCTGCGGGGTCTTGACCAGCTCCTGATCCGCGGCGGCGGAGAGTATTTCGCCGACAATCAATTGACGGTGGCGGATCTCAGGGCTTTTGTCCAAACGCGCTCGCTGTGTTCTGGTATCCTTGATTATGTGCCAACAGATATAGTTCAGCGATTGGCGCCTGGCCTTTTCGACCACAAGGAGCGCATCAATGCTGATCCACGCGTGAAGGCATACTATGCAACTCGCCCATAGTATGCTATCCAAGCAGAAAGGGCTTGGCGGAGAAGTGGAAGATCACCTTCAGGCAGCCTCTATTATGAAAAATTATAACGACGCAAATACAAACGTAGCTTAAACAAACATATTACCGTTTTCCTGACCAAGTATATCAGCCAGGTCCTTTCTCACAACGTTTAAGGAGCAGAATATGTATACAAATACGGATGAGAGTTTTGGCATAATTGCAAGGTTGTTTCATTGGCTTGTTTTCCTGATGGTTGTGGGCATGCTCATTGTCGGCTCGATCCTGGACAGCCTGCCCGACGGAGCAGTTAAGTCTCTTTTTATTGGACTGCACAAATCGACCGGGGTGGTTCTGCTCCTTTTGGTGTTGCTGCGCCTCTGCTGGCGGCTCATCAACCCCAAACCGCGTGATCTGGGAGCCAGTCTATTCGAAAATAAACTGGGCCACCTTATGCATATCTTTCTTTACTTTTTACTGATAGTGCAGCCGATTACCGGGATCATCATGTCCCAGCTCGCAGGTTACCCGGTAAAAGTTTACGGTCTGTTCACCCTGCCAGCTTTTTTCGGCCAAAACCCTGAGTTGGGTAAGTTTTTCGTTGAGACGCACAGCGTTGTTGCAACGCTGCTGATCATAAGTATCGTCATTCACGCGGCTGCGGCCCTGAAGCATCATTATATCGACCGGGACCGGACCCTGATGCGGATGGTTGTCGGCAAATGATCTGCCCGCCCAGAACTTTTTCTTCGGAACAGGACTTCTTTTTTTCATCGAATAAGAGCGTGAAACAAGGCTGGCCTTGATTGGTGGTGAACGAGCAGTGATACGGCAAAAAACATCATCCTACCGTTGGATTATTGTCCTGGCTGGCATTGCCGGCCTTTTTGCCAGCCTTGGTCTCGGCCGTTTTTCCCTCGGCATGATGCTGCCGTCAATGGGCGAGGCATTGAGCCTTTCGTACAGCCAGATGGGGTTGATCGGTACGGTTAATTTTTGTGGTTATCTGCTGGCGGTTCTGTTCTGTGGCATATTGACGACACGCTTTGGTGCACGTGTGATCATTTCCGTTGCTTTAGCTCTGGTTGCTCTCTCCATGGTTCTCGTTGGGTTTTCCAGCAGCTACTGGCTGATCCTTCCGCTCTATTTTTTAACAGGAATCGGCAGCGCTCTCTCCAATGTGCCGATTATGGCGCTTATTGCTGCATGGTTCGATGGCCGGAGCCGGGGCAGGGCAGCAGGTTTATGTGTGATGGGCAACGGCTTAGGCATATTGGTTACCGGAAAAGGAGTTCCGGTGTTGAACAAGATGGCGGATGGCTGGCGGCTGAGCTGGATTGTTCTTGGTTGTCTTGCCGGAGGTATCGCGGTCCTGTGTTTTTTGATTATTCGAAATCGACCCGACGCAACTGAAGTTGAGAAGTCGGGAAGTGCAATAAAGACTGCACCCAGGATTGCAGCGAAGAGGGCTGTGCCGGGAAATAAAAACACCTCGGTGCAGCAGATTGCCGGGAAAAACATATTTTACCACTGCGGAGCAATATATTTTCTCTTTGGCTGTACCTATGTCATTTATGTGACGTTTATGGTAACTGCCCTGGTGCAGGAACGTGGTCTGAGTGAACAGGTTGCCGGTAATCTCTGGTCCTGGGTTGGCGTCCTCAGTCTTGCCTCAGGACCCCTTTTTGGCCACCTGTCGGATGTTTATGGACGTAAGGCGACCCTGGCGGCAGTATTTTCCCTCCAGACAACCGCCTACCTGCTGGCTGCCGCACGACTGCCAATGTTTTCTGTCTATATCTCTTTAGCCTGTTTTGGTCTCGTTGTCTGGAGCATACCGCCTATTATGGCGGCACTGGTGGGAGATCATGCCGGCCCCGAAAGAACCGCGGCACTTTTTGGCTTTGTGACTTTTCTCTTTGGCATCGGTCAGATCATCGGTCCGGCCTGCGCCGGCTTTTTGGCCGAACAGAGCGGCACATTTGCTCTCAGCTTTTTGCTCGCGGCGGTTTTGGCGGGAATCGCCATGGTACTCAGTCTGCTGTTGCCTGGAAAGGGACAGGCTGTATCGGAAGGCCGGCAGTCCTGAGACCTTCGCTGTTTGCTGGAGAGAGTTGACGAAATATTCACGGTACATATGATACTAAAGATATTCTTGCCACCGAACTGTCGGTTGCAGCATATCAAACAATATTTCGAATCCTACGGCGGATTTTGTACCTTTATACAGGATGACCGATGCTTAATATAACCTTTGGCATAGCTATCCTGCTTGCCACCGGGCTGCTTTTCGCGAAGACCGTGCAGCTCTTTCACCTTCCTTCGGTGACCGGATATATTCTCGCCGGTCTTGTGCTCGGGCCCTCCGGCCTGGGGCTCCTCACTACTGAAAGTGTGGGTCACCAGCTGGATCATTTCACCCAGATTGCCCTCATGATGCTTGCCTTCGGCATCGGGGAGCACATAGAGTTGCGTCGACTGCAGACTATCGCCAAAGATGTCACATACATAAGTTTTTTACAGGCAATTGTCACCTACGTGTTCGTCCTGGTTGCAACCTATGTTGTCGCACAACTGGTATCTTCAATGTCCAGTCAGCGTGAAAATCTTATTCTGGCAATGCTGCTCGGTGCGATAGCCGTGGCAACTGCGCCGGCTGCTCTGCTGCTTGTGGTTCGTGAGTTGAAAGCCAGGGGATCATTCACCTCGACGTTGATGGCGGTAATTGCTATTGATGACGGAATTTGTATCATGGTTTTCGGCATTACCATTTCCATCGGGCATCAATTGCTCGGCAACAGTGCTGCTACCCCTCTTATGGGAATTTTGGGGGCAGTTTCGGAGATCTTTTTTTCGGTTGTAATCGGCGTGGCTACCGGCTTTATACTCGATCTGGTGCTGGATAAGCTCCAGCGGCGGGCAGAGATGTTGACCGCCGGCCTTGCCCTGCTGTTGCTCTGCGGGGAGATAACCAGAGAACTGCATCTATCACCGCTTCTTGCCGGGATGATGGCAGGTTTTGTCATTATCAACCGGGCGAAAAGGGATGTCCGCCTGTTCCGGGCCCTGAATAACTTTGAACCGCCTATCTATGTCCTGTTCTTTACCCTGGCCGGTGTACATCTTGATCTGGGAGCCCTCTGGCTGGCTGAATGGGTTGGTGTCGCCTATTTTACTGCCCGTTGTGCTGGAAAATATTTTGGCTCCCTGCTGGGTGGAGCGTTGTCCGGATCAACGGCCGTGGTGCGAAACTATATGGGACTTGCGCTGCTTCCCCAGGCCGGAGTTGCCATCGGTTTGGTATTCATCATTGCTGCTGATCCCCAACTCAGTGGCTGGACCGGGATCGTTACCCCGGTGGTGTTTGCCGGGGTTATGGTTTCCGAGCTTATCGGTCCGTCCCTGGTTCGCTACTCCCTCCAGCAGGCGGGGGAAACTCAACTCGCCCAAAAACATCCCCGGCCGTCCGGACAATCTTTGTTAAGAAATTTCCTGGTACATTCGCAAAGAGGTTTCGTCCTTGCTCCTTGGAAAGGTATGCCTCTGCAACCGGCGGAAAATTGTCGAGGAGTGGTACTTTTTGGTGCAGAGAATTTTGCCCACGTACGCGGCCTGGCACGGATGTCGACCATGTTTGCGCATCACTATCAAGCCCAGCCAAAATCTGTTCGGGTGCTGGCACCGGAGCAGCAGGGCATTCTCGGTGAGCGGGAAATTGAAGCGCTGTTCTTTGCCGAGAAAAATGAGGCCGAAAGTCTGGGATACCCCTTACAGCAGGAGATCATGTACGGGAGACCGGAACAAGGTCTTCTTGAAGCGGTGAAGAAGAATCAAACCGAGCTCCTGGTGCTCGGTTATCCGGTCGGTCCCAAGCCACTGGCCATGAAGAAGATCTTCACAACGCTTACCGATAGTGTGTCCTGTCCGGTGGTGGCGATTCGCTTCGCCGGAACATTTTCTTTTGATCGTATCCTGGTACCCTTTCTTGATTTGCAAGACCTCGGTGAGATGCTGCCGGTATTGGAATCCATGGCAACAGCTGGTAATCCTCGGTTGACTTTTATGTACCTGATGGACACCGAGAATACCCGGGAGGAATTGTCGGAAGCCGACGGGCAGTTGCAGCAGTGGCGGCAGACCAACCTGCTTGATCTTGATACTGGCCAGATGGTGGTTGCCAGCGAGTCACGGTTGGAGCAGATCCTGCGGGAGTCCGGCAATTATGACCTGATTATAATTAAGGCGGCGAGGAAGCTTGGTATCCGGCGGTTTTTTGCCGGTTCCCTGGCCAATTCAGTGGTTCAGAACTGCCGTTGTTCAGTCTTCTCTGTTTATATTCCGTCTGCAGAAAGGGCCGGGGGAAAAAATGGAATGCATTCTTGATATGGGAATGTGTGGATCTGCCTTGCCTCACCAAAACCTTATGCTTAAGTTACTTTGAAGTAACGGGATTTCTGCAGCAGCCTGCGAATGCAATATATTCCAATCTAACAGGAGCATTGACTGATATGAATATGCAAACACTTGAATCAACAGCAAGGGCTATGGTGGCCCAGGGCAAGGGGATTTTAGCAGCAGATGAAAGCTCGCCAACCATTGCGAAAAGATTGAGTTCTATTAATGTCGAGTCAACAGAGGAGACGAGAAGGAGCTATCGAGACCTTCTTTTTACCGCTCCCGGGATTGAGGAGCATATCAGTGGGGTTATTCTCTTTGACGAAACCATGCGCCAGCAGAGCCTCGCGGGAAAGGCCTTCCCCGCGCTTCTGGCCGATCGAGGTATTCTACCGGGAATCAAAGTTGATCTGGGACTTACAACTATTCCGGGGACACAAGACGAAAAAGTTACCAGAGGACTGGACGGACTTGAAACACGGCTTGAGGAATATCGACGACTTGGCGCTCGATTTGCGAAGTGGCGCGCTGTCATCAGTATCGCGAGCCATAAGCCGACACCACTCTGTTTGAGAATCAACGCCCATGCTCTCGCGCGGTATGCGGCCATCTGTCAAGATCACGACCTGGTCCCGATTGTTGAACCGGAAGTATTGATAAACGGTGGACATGACATTGGCCGCTGTGAAAGGGCCATGGAGAAGACACTGCATGAGGTGTTTTCCGAGCTGGTACGTCACGGGGTGTTGCTTGAAGGGATGATTTTGAAACCGAGCATGGTTACCTCAGGAATTGACAATCCTGATCAGGCGGATATCGACACCGTCGCCAGGGCAACAATCCGCTGCTTTAAGCGCACTGTCCCGGCCGCAGTGCCAGGGATTGCTTTTCTATCCGGTGGACAGAGTTCAGAATTGGCCACTGCCCACCTGAACGCCATGAATCGTCTTGGCGGCGTGCCCTGGGAACTGAGTTTCTCCTACGGCAGAGCGCTCCAGGAAAAAACGCTCGTGACCTGGCAGGGCAAAGACACAAATCGGGCACTTGCTCAGAAAACGCTGCTGCATAGAGCCAAATGCAATGGAGCTGCCCGTTCTGGCACCTATTCAGAGGAGATGGAGCGCTCCTAGAAGATCATACTTTTTGTTATTGCTCCAGGCCGGCAATATATTCTTCTGCAAGTGCGACCGCGTCTTTACTGCCAATAAAAATTGGTGACCGATCATCCTTACCCTGCGGTATCCGGTCGAGAATCGGGCCATGTCCGTCGGAGGCGGCACCACCTGCCTGTTCAACCAGGAAGGCCATGGGATTTAATTCAAAAGAGAGGCGAAGTTTGCCATTGGGGTGCCCTTGCAGATATGGATACATAAACACCCCGGAGCCCTTGACGATCACCTGGTTAATGTCGGGAACAAATCCTCCGCTATAGCGAAGTTTGCAGCCACGTTTTTCCAGGTCCCGGACATACCTTTCGATCTCGGGCGTAAAAAGATTCCGTAATCCACCGGGGGAGTAAATATTTGCCTGGGGTTTGATTTGCAGGTTTTCCTTGATAAGGGTGTATTCCATCAGCTGGTTCATACCAAACTCATGCACCCCATCACCGGTACTATAAACCAGGGTAGTCCTCGGGCCATAAAGGATATACATGGCAGCCACCTGTTTTCGTCCCGGCAGCAGAAGATTACAGCCCTCAAATATGGAAATGATTGTACCGACGGCCAGATTTACGTCCACGAGGGAAGACCCGTCCAGTGGATCAAAGGCGACAGAATAACGGCCACCGCATTCCGTCGACAGACAAATGATATCGTCGGCCTCCTCGGATAAAACGTTGCCCACCACCCCGGAATAGAGCAGACGCTTGGTCATGATTCGATCGGCAAGGACGTCTAGTTCCAGCTGTTCTTCGCCATAGAGATTGGATGTCCCGGCAACACCTAAATCTCCCGTTCGAATCGAGTTGATAATATAATTGGAGGCTTCAGCAATCTCACAAATAAGGTGCACCAGATCGTCTTTGACACCACGCTCCCGCAAATGTCTGCGGAGATTGATTTGAAATTTGGTTTTTCCGCGAGTACTCATAATATCCCCTAATTTATTAAATATTTTAATTTTCCTGTCTTTTAAAAACGGTCATCTTTGGTGTTCTGTATTAAACAGATAGAAAACTTACCCCACCAAAAAGATTCTCGGGGCAAATTCCTTCACAAGATAATAATCTTGTAAAAGCACAAGATTATTATTTTTAAATCACTAAGCATGAATCAATTTGTTCGCTGGGAAAATGTAGTGCGAGGATCACAATACGTAAACTATTTATAACATTAGACCCATTAAGCACTATCGACGGGGAGGCTGGAATATGTTCATTTCTCCCTGAAAGTGGTCTGCAGAGATTTTGATGAATATTATACCAGGGATGAACACGATGCATGAAGGACAACTCGTATATCTCGTGCGTCACGGACAGACCGCGTGGGCAGCACAAATGCGGCATACCGGGCGCACGGACATACCGCTCACGGAGGCTGGAAGGGCGGAAGCGATGGTATTGCGGCCAGTGTTCCAGGATATTGATTTTGACCTGGTGTTGAGCAGTCCCTTGCAGCGCGCCTTCGAAACCTGTCGGATTGCGGGACTGGCAAGCCGGGCACAGACCGCTGCGGACCTCATGGAATGGGATTACGGTGACTACGAGGGAAAAACAACGGAAGACATCAGCAGGCATATTCCGGGTTGGTCGGTTTTCACGCATCTTTGTCCAGGCGGAGAAACCATCGCTCAGGTTGCAGCTCGCGTTGACCGTGTTATTGAGCACATCAGAAAAGTTGACGGTCCGGTCGCGGTTTTCGCCCATGGACACCTGCTGCGTGTTCTGGGAGTACGGTGGCTGGGACTGGAACCGGATCATGGGCGTCATTTTGCCCTTGAGACCGCGACACTCAGCGTCCTTGGGGTTGACAGGTCCGTTCCCATCATTAAAACGTGGAATGGACCGCTCCTGACAGCTGCCTGCGCGGTGTCGCGTATCACAGAAGAAACCATCCTCAATAAGGAGCCCGCTAATGAAGGCGATTAATTGCGACGCCTGTGTCATGACCGTAGTTATCTTCGGTGCCTCGGGAGACTTGACACGGCGCAAGCTGATTCCTGCACTCTATAATAACTTCAAGAAAAAACGTCTCCCGGCGGGACTCCGTATCGTGGGATTCGCCCGCCGAAACTGGAGCGACAACCAATTCAGAGAGCAATTGCGCAGCGGCGTAAAAGACGCTGACCCCGCTTTTGATCTATCTGTCTGGAACGATTTTATCCAGAATATTCGCTACGTTCAAGGCGATATGGATACCCCCGGAGATTACCAGAAGCTTGATGCAGCTTTGGCCGATATGGAGCAGAAACCGACTGATCGACTGTACTATCTGGCCACGGCCCCTGAGTTTTACGGCCCGGCCTGCGAACATCTGTCTGCAGCCGGCATGACTGCCGAGACCATGGCCCGGCGACGAATCATCATTGAAAAGCCGTTTGGCCGGGACCTTGATTCGGCCAAAGAGTTAAATCGCCAGGTTCATGCAGTCTTTGCCGAGCATCAGGTGTACCGCATCGATCATTATCTGGGAAAGGAAACCGCGCAAAACATCCTGTTTCTTCGTTTTGCCAACACTTTTTTTGAACCGGTCTGGAATCGTCGTTACGTGGCCAATGTCCAGATTACGGTGGCGGAAAGCGTCGATGTGGAAAAGCGGGGCGGTTACTATGACAAAGCGGGGGTTCTGCGGGATATGTTCCAGAACCACCTGATGCAATTGCTGGCGCTGGTGGCGATGGAACCTCCGTCATCTCTCGATGCCGATGCGATCCGCAACGAAAAGGTGAAAGTCCTTGGGACGATTCGGCCCATCGTCCTGGATGACACCGTGCGTGGCCAGTACCAAGGATATCGGGCAAGCGAAGGCGTTGTCCCGGATTCACAAACTCCGACTTTCGCTGCCATTAAGCTCTTTATTGACAACTGGCGATGGAAGGGTGTTCCGTTTTATCTGCGATCCGGCAAGGCAATGCCCGCTAAAAGCAGTGCCATCATCGTTGAATTTCAGCCGCCGCCGGATGTCATTTTCAACCTGGGACGCAGTCAGAAATTTACGCCGAATTTTCTGTCCATCTGTATCCAACCGGATGAAGGCATCCATCTGCGATTTGAGACAAAGGTGCCGGATACGGTAGCTGAATCCCGTTCGGTCAACATGAGCTACTCGTATCTGGAAGCCTTTCCCGACATCGTTTTGCCGGATGCCTATGAGCGGCTTCTGCTGGACGCGCTGAAAGGCGATGCTTCTCTGTTTACCAGAAATGACGGCATCGAGGCTGCCTGGCGATTGATCGATCCCATTCTGTCCGGATGGGAATCTTTGCCACAAGCCCCCCCCCTTCATGTCTATCCAAAAAACAGCTGGGGACCGGCTGCCGCGGATGAATTGCTTGCCAAAGATGGTCATGCATGGCGAATAGGCTGCTGCGGATTGCCATGCGACTAAGAGCACGAGTCGGTAAACTGGAACGAGCAATATGAGACGACATTATGAAAAGGAATTTGCCATGAACGATGCAATTATCAAAAAAAATATCCTGGCCGCAGACATTGGTGGCACTAATAGTCGTTTTGCCCATTTTAAAATTGATCAAAACGGTTTGCTGGTGTTGATCGATACCAAATGGCTGGAAACCAAAAAGGCAGACTCTTTTTCTCATCTTTTGGAACAGTTACGGCTCAGTGATGCTCCCTTTTCGGCCGAAGAGGCGGACATCGCGGTCATCGCAGTGGCCGGACCGGTGGAACATGGAGCATACTCTGCCCCGCCTTATATATCCTGGGATATTGACCTCACCAGCGAAAAAAGCCAAAAAGTCTTGCGGCAGGCATATCTCATTAATGATTTTGTTGCCCAGGCCTATGCCAGCGCGTCTGATGTTGGCAAGTCAGCCCGCGTGATCCTTGCTGGGAAAAAAGTGGCAGACGGGATGATTGGCGTCATTGGTGCCGGCACCGCGCTTGGCATGGCTGTTCTTGTATCTATTCCCGGACATGGGTTTCTGGCTCTGCCGTCGGAAGGTGGACATGCCTATTTTCCTTTTATTTCTCGACGGGAATTAGATTTTCAGGAGTTCTACCAGGAAAAGATAGGCCAGAAGCATATCACCGGTAATCTGGTGGTCTCCGGTCGTGGTCTGAAGCATATCCACTGGTTTCTCACCGGCGAGGAGTTGGAGCCGCAGGAGGTTGCCGCCCGCTTTACCCCAAAATCAGAAACCCTGGCATGGGCCGCGAAATTCTATGGCCGCGTGTGCCGGGATTTTGCCCTTGAGGTTCTGGCACTTGGCGGGCTGTACATTGCCGGCGGAGTCGCCGCCAGAAACCCGGAGATCCTCACCCATGCAAATTTCCGTAACGAATTTCTCGATTCCCCGACCATGGGACATCTTTTGGCGGAAATACCGGTTTTTCTTATCGATAACCAGGACAGCGGCCTCTGGGGTGCCGCTTTTTATGGCCGGCAAATCCTCCAGAAAGGTTAAAGAGATCATCGAGGTGAGAAAACGGATATGCGAGCTAATGTAAATATTTACGCCAGTCGCGAGGAATTGTCCGTCGCTCTTGCTGCTCATGTGGCCAATCTGGCGGCACTGGCCTGTGCAAAACAGGGGCGATTCAGTATTGCTCTTTCGGGTGGATCGCTCATGGAAATACTCGCTCCCGCTCTTTGTTCAGATCGATTGCATGACAACATCAACTGGTCGTGCTGGCATGTTTTCTGGGTAGATGAGCGGTGGGTTCCGTGGAGCAGTCCTGAGTCCAATTATGGGCTTGCAGAAGATCATTTGTTCAGCCGCGTCAGCATCCCCCGCGAACAGATTCATGCCATAGACAACTCCATCAATCCCTCGGCAACGGCGCGAACCTATGAGTCTGTCATGCGAACACTCTTTCAACCGCGGGAGGATCAGGTGCCGCGGTTTGATCTGATCTTGCTTGGTATCGGTGAAGATGGTCATACCGCGTCCCTGTTTCCGGGCCACCCGCTATTGACTCAAACCAGGGCGTGGGTAGCTCCTGTCTTGAACGCCCCCAAGCCGCCTCCTATTCGTATTACGATGACCTTGCCTTTGATCAACAATAGTCGCAATGTCGTCTTCGTGGCAGCTGGAGCAGGTAAGGCGGATATATTGTCGAAAGTGCTCAACCCGCAAAAAAATAGACAGAAACTGCCGGCCGAGCTGGTGAATCCAACTGACGGTGCGCTGCAGTGGTTTATCGACAAGACGGCTGCAGTATATTCAAGGGACATCGGCGTGTGATCAACTCTTCCCGCGCAATGGCAAAGGCGAGCGGCTAATTTACGGTGGAAATCGACTGTTCCAGGTTGATTGAGCAGTAAGGCAGCGTTTGCCAGGGAATCGGAATTATGAATATGGCGACCTTGGCAAATATCGAAATACAGAATTGACAGAGTAGTTGATGCTCTATGCAAAGAGGGGATGAGGCGAGTATGTTATACCCGCCTCATCCCCTCTTTGATGAGAAGACCTGGTCCTTGTTACAGCAGCGCCAGAAGGACACCCGCCGCGACGGCGGAGCCGATAACTCCGGCAACGTTTGGTCCCATAGCATGCATGATCAGGTGATTTTGTGGATTGGCCTCGAGACCAACCTTGTTGACCACCCTGGCGGCCATTGGAACTGCAGAAACCCCAGCTGCCCCGATAAGTGGATTGATCGGGGTTTTCGTCAGTTTGTTCATCAGTTTGGCCATCAAGACCCCTCCGGCGGTACCGATGCTGAAGGCAATCATGCCGAGACAGAGGATACCCAGGGTTTCGAGGTTGAGGAATTTATCGGCGGACAACTTGCTGCCGACGGCGAGGCCGAGAAAGATAATAACCGTATACATCAAAGAATTCTTAATGGTGTCGGATAGTCTGTCGACCACGCCACATTCCTTGGCCAGATTGCCGAGCATGAACATCCCGATCAGCGGTGCGGCAGAAGGCAGTAATGTCGAACAGATGCCAAGTACGAGCAGGGGAAGAATGATTTTCTCCAGTTTCGAGACGTGACGCAACTGCACCATCCTGATCTTTCTTTCTTCTTCAGTTGTCAGCCATTTCATAATCGGTGGCTGGATCAGCGGGACGAGAGCCATATACGAATATGCGGCGATGGCAATGGAACCTAGCAGCCTGGGCGAGAGTTTACTGGCTAGAAAGATTGCCGTCGGACCGTCGGCACCGCCGATAATCCCGATCGAAGCGGCATCACGCAATGAAAAATTGATACCGGGAACGAAGTCGGACAGCCACAGGGCGCCGAGCAGGGTAGCGAAAATCCCCAGCTGGGCAGCACCGCCAAGCAGAATGGTGATTGGATTGGCAAGCATCGGGCCGAAGTCGGTCAAGGCCCCGACGCCCATGAAGATAAGCAGCGGGAACACTCCGGTCTGGATGCCCACCTCATAAATATAATAGAGTATTCCCCCCGGTTCGGCAATCCCTGCCAGCGGGATGTTGGAGAGAATCGCACCAAACCCGATAGGAACCAGAAGGAGTGGCTCAAAACCCTTAAAGATGCCGAGGTAAAGAAGCAGCAGACCGACCGAGATCATCAACAGCCGGCCAACACCCACCGTCCAGTCCTGGGTCGTCTGTCCTTCGTATATGCCATAAACCCCCGTTGTTTTTGCAAGATCGATAAGAAGCTCGGAGATCGGCGGCAGTTTTCTGCCGGTGATGACAGTTGGTTGGTCGGCGACTACCTGCGAGACGGCTATCGTCCCGAGCAGATCGTCCTTGTGGACTTTTTGATAGGCTATGGCCTTCATACTGGTGATTTTTCCAGCCGCACCCGCCTTGAGGACGATGATCGAACCGTCCTCCTTTTTCAGGGTGGCTATCTCGTCGCCGCTATAGACAAAGCCGTCTTGCTGCGCGAGAACCCTTACGATTTTTGCGTCTGCCGGCGAGACTATATCCACCGTGCCGTCTGCAGCAAGTGCAGAGAAGGCCCAAGTGCATAGCCATGCCGATAAAAGAAGCATGAAAATTCTGATTTTCATAAATACTTACCCGGTAAGAGCAAAGAAGATGAGGTTCCCGGTCTGCACAAACCGGGAACCGGAAAGCCTACATGCTGTCAGCCAATGGTGAAGAGCTGATCGGAGGCCTGGACAGTATCGCCCGCAGAGATATGAATTGCCAGAATTTTACCGGCGCAGGGGGATTTCACCTCAGATTCCATTTTCATCGCTTCCATGACGACAAGAGGCTGATTAACGGTAACGACGCTGCCGACATCGACCAGGATCTTGACGATATTTCCCGGGGTCGGGGCGTCCACTTCCGTCCCTTCGACTGCAGGAGCAGCCGGGGCTACCGGAGCAGCCGGTGCAGCCTTTATGCCGCCCGCATCGGAAACACTCACATCGTAGGGGCGGTTATTGACGGTGATGGTATAGTTGCGCGGTCCGATAGAGGCGGCAGCAGCAGGCGCAGCAGCTTTCTTGGCGGCAGCTTTTTTATCGACCGGCGGCGCATCGGTGATTTTTCGTACGTTGGTGACAGCATTGCCGAGGAGGTAATCCAGCCCTTTCTGCTCACAGCTGGCAATGATAAAGATGTTCTCATCGTTTACCGGCAGTTTGTTTTCTTCGAGTATTTTTGTGGCCTTGGGGATACCGGGTTCGAGAATGTCGAGAGGGTCGTCCGTGAAAACCGGTTTGCCCAGTTGCTCGGAGGCAATTTTGATAATTTCCGGATCAGCCGGTACCGGCGTACGACCGAAGTAACCGAGGACCATATTGCCGTAACTGGGGTTGATCTTTTTCCATTTCCCCTGGGTCACGTTGAGATACGCCTGTTGGAAATAAAACTGGGAAACAGGAGTGACGGACGTGCCGAAACCACCACGGGCAACAACCTCGGACATCTCTTTGATAACCGCGGGATAGAGGTGCAGGGTGCCGGTATCACGCATCATCATGGTATTGGCGGTGAGCGCTCCCCCCGGCATCGGCGACAAGGTCACTTTGGGCGAGACCATTTTGGCTTCCGGCGGGAAGAAGTAGTCTTTCATGGCTTCTTCAAAGGCATCGGAGGCGGTGATAATTTTTTCGTAATCGAGATCAAGCGTATACTCCGTTCCCTTCATGGCGTGCATCATGGACAGAATATCCGGCTGGCAGGTTCCGCCGCTCACCGGAGATTTTGCCAGGTCGATACCGGTGGCGCCACCTTCAACTGCGGCCATATTCTGGGATATGCCAAGGCCTGCGGTATCATGGGTATGGAACCAGAGAATGGTATCTTCGGAGACAATTTTTCTTGCAGCCTTCAGTGTTTCATAGACCTTTGTGGGATTGGACGTTCCCGAGGCATCTTTGAAACAGATGGAGTGGAAGGGAATGTTCGCATCGAGGATCTGCTTGAGCCGGTCCATGTAGAACTCAGGAGTGTGCGCGCCGGTACAGCCGGGGGGCAGTTCCATCATGGAAACCACGATCTGATGATTCAGACCGTGATGAGCAATACGCTCACCGGAATATTCGAGGTTGCGGACATCGTTCAGTGCGTCGAAATTTCGAATGGTGGTCATGCCGTGTTTTTTGAACATCTTGGCATGCAGGTCAATGATATCACGCGAACATTGGCTCAGCGCCACCACATTGATTCCACGCGCCAGGGTCTGTAAAGCCACATTGGGGCCAACTTCCGTCCGGAAGCGGTCCATCATGTCGAAGGCCGATTCACCGCAGTAGAAGAACAAGCTCTGAAAACGTGCGCCACCACCAGCTTCGATATTGGTGATCCCCGCATCAACTGAAGCCTTGACGGCGGGCATAAAGTCATCAGTGAATACCCTCGCACCAAAGACAGACTGGAAGCCGTCTCTAAAAGACGTGTCCATGAATTGAATAACCTTTTTACTCACCGTTCTTCTCCTCGCTTTAGGATTATAATGTGTGAATACGTATACGTTGGATTGATAGATATGCCGTTGAACTGCAAATCAAACCCTACAGGCTCAACCCGTTATGCCTTGGCGAACCGTTCACTCTCGTATGCGGCAACCGCGGCGGTAATAACCGCTATGTCTTCATCAGCGCTCTGGGAACTCTCTTCTTTTGTTTTCTTTCTTTTAAGAATCTGCAGGGCCCTCTCTGCGGCAATTGCTTCAACTTCGCGTGCCGCTGAGCCTTTGGTTAAAAAGGCTACGAGGTTGATGAAGAGGATCATCAGGCAGAGAAAAAGCATGACGGTGGTCATGCCAACGACCATAAGCTTAACACCTTAAAATCACATTGCGTTCGTGCATCGGTATTGTGGAATGATTGAGTTATGGAGTAAAAAATAAAGGACCCCAAACTACACTAAGAGACGGATTGAATCAAAACACTAACGTAAATAGAAAAAACAAATGTTTCTGATTAAACGTCATTATTTGCATGTGATGATCTATGAGCAGGACGGTCTGCGGGAAAACAAACAAGCATATGAGCAGTGAGAAAATGATACTGCATTGTACCACATCGAACGTGTGGTACAATTATTTCAGGCAGGGATCATACTTCGTAAACGGCATACTCAGTTTGTTGTCCAAGCAGGGCATCAATTTCACTCTGGATAGCCTTGCGTTCCGCATTGTTCAGCCAGGCATTCCAATCATCCAGCGATCGCCAGGTGCTTATGACCATACACTCATCTTTACTGTCGACCCGCTTTAAGGTTTCTCCATAAATATATCCGGACTGGTTTAAGGTTAAGCTGCGTAGCTTTTTCAGCAAAACTGTGAGTGCAAGGACATTCTCCTGTGAAACTTTTCGTCTGATGAAAATTTTAACTGTCATACGCATCTCCTTTTCGTTCAATTTGCTTCGGAGCCTTCAGCCAAGAATCATAATCCAAATACAGCTTTTTGTATTATGCACATAATAATTATAATGTGCATAAATAAAATTGTAAAGGCGGCTCGTTATTTATCCTGAAGAAGATCGCTCATCTCGAGAAGGTGGGTAAATTCGGCGCGATATCCCTGTTCGTCTGTCCCCCGGCTGTTTTTGGCCATAGTCAGCAATTTTGGGTAGGTTAGTCCGTTTATCTGGTCGGAATGACGCAGGAGCATGCCAAAACCCGCCACAGTCGCCGCAAAGCGGAAATCGACACTTGTCGACAGAAGTGCAGTGTCATTGTTGGTGACAGCCATGCTCAGCAGAAGTGAATTGCCGGAATGCACAGGTTTGTAGCGTACTTTGACCGTGAGCATTTCGTTGGAATTATCGACTGGGGGCGAGATACGCTGGTATTTCAGAGGATCGACGTCAGGGACTCCAGCTGAGCCGACGGGCTGCAGTTCGTAGAGGGCGGTCACTGTATGGCCTGCGCCGATTTCACCGGCATCTTTGGTATCATTATTAAAGTCTTCGTCGGCCAGTGCCCTGTTTTCATAGCCGATCAATCGATAGCCGGCGACCCTGGCGGGATTGAACTCAATCTGCAGTTTGACGTCACGGGCAAGGGTAAATAATGTGCCGGTTCTCTCTTTGATGAGCACTTTTTTGGCCTCGAGCAGGGAGTCGATATAACTGTAATTGCCGTTGCCCTTGTCGGCGAGGATTTCCATGGTATCATCGTGATAATTGCCCATGCCAAAGCCCAGTACGGTCAGGAAAACTCCAGATTGCCGTTCTTTGGCCACTATACGTTCAAGTTCGTCCCGACTGGTTACTCCGACATTGAAATCGCCGTCTGAGGCGAGAATTATCCGGTTATTGCCATTTTTGATAAAACACTGTCGAGCGAGGCCGTAAGCGGTGCGAATACAGCTCGAGGCATGGGTCGAGCCTCCGGAGGAAAGTGAGGTGATCGCTTTGCGGATCGTTTCTTTCTGGTCGCCTGCGGTTGGCGGCAGAATGATCCGGTCGGAGCCTGCATAGACGACGATAGAGACTCTGTCCTGGCTGGTGAGTTTCCCCGTCAACAGCAGCAGCGATTGTTGCAGGAGCGGTAATTTATTGGCCTGGTTCATCGACCCTGACACATCGATGAGAAAAACCAGGTTGGAAGCTGGGATATTTCCCGGATCCAGATCTTTCGCCTTGATGCCGATGCGGACCAGTTTATTGGCTGGCTGCCATGGACAGGGGCCAAGCTCTGTGGTAATGCCGATTGGGCCTTTTTCAGGTTGCGGGTAATCATAAGAAAAATAATTAATCATCTCTTCAATACGCACGGCCCCGACCGGGGGAAGAGCACCGCCGGTCAGCCACCGGCGGATATTAGCATATGATGCCGTATCCACATCGATGGAAAATGTGGATAGCGGGTCATTTGAGGTGGCAATAAACGAGTTTTCCGTGACTGCATTATAGGATTCTCGCTGGAATTGAAAAGGGCGCGGCACAATCGATTCGGCAACAATCGTGTCGCCATAGACGGGCATTACTGCCGGCGTTTCCGGCAACGAGATCGTCTTCTTTTGTGTCAAATCGATGCCTTTTACCTTTCTGGATAAAATGGCTTCTTGAGAAACTGTCAGTGGTGCCGGCAAGAACACCTTTTGTACAGGATGCTTTGATTCACCGGCAATTACTGTTGAAGCTGCAGTCTGGTCCTGCTCTTTGGTATCGGTCAGGGATGAACCCGTGCAGCCATGCAGCAGGATAAGGGAACTGAGTAAAAGTGCCGGGTAGCGTCGTCTGGTTACAATGTTCATGATTTCTCCTTTTTTCTTTTTTGTTTAATGGGGCAAGGTACGTCTGCAGGAGATATGACGGACGCGACAAAGAAATGTGTCGGCTCTTAATGCAATAATGAAATTTTTATGGAGAAAGAAAAAAAATAATCCTAAGTTGCAGACGGACTCAACTCTCCTTCTCTTTGAATATTTACGAGATCATCATTGACCGACTGGAAAGAAAAAACGCTCGCCTACTGGCAAACGATCAACCGTATGGCCATGCGGCGGTTTGGAGAAGGGAGTCTCGCCGAAGAGGCCGCTCTTGCTGTAATCGACGGTTTGCGAGCTGATGACTGGCAAAGGCTGCGGTTGTATGATGGCAAAGCCGCGCTTGCTGCATTTATCAGGACTCTCACCTCAAGATTGCTGGAAGATTTTGCCAGGAAACGCTTTGGCCGGGCGCGGCCGCCGCTTTGGGTGAAAACTTTTGGGGGGATCTGGGAAAAACTCTTTACCGCGCTTTGCCTCGAACGTCTGCCTGTGGCAGAGGCTGTGGAAGTTGTCCTGCAGCGTCAGGCAAGCGCCGGGAAAAGCGAAATTGAGAGTGCGGCTTACCAGTTGCTGGCAAGAATTCCCGATTGTGGTATGCACCGGGGGTTGGAGGTTGCATATGAAGAAGAAAACGCATCCGATATGCATCACGGGGACCCGGGTACGGATCGCACAGTTGAAGAACGGCAGAAAAAAGAGT
>JBBRDD010000058.1:0-24078 GCA_038204235.1 Desulfobulbales bacterium | reverse complement strand
GCGACTGTTTAGCAAAGGAGGAAAAATGCTTCAGGTCGAAATATCCGCTTCTGTTAGAAATACTTCAGGTAAGGGGCCCATGCGGCAGCTGCGTATGAAGGGAATGACTCCTGCTGTAGTATACGGTGGGGGTGCTGAGGCACAAATACTTCAGCTTGACACCAAGACACTTATGGCCCAGTTGCTTGAATTCTATCGGAAAAACACAGTTGTTACTCTGAATGTCGAGGGCTCATCACCGAAAACCGTTATGGTTGGTGAAGTACAGACGGATCCTGTTCGTGACACCCTGATTCATGTCGACTTCTGTGAGATTGATCTCCAGAAAGACCGGGCATATACTGTACCGATCACACTTTCAGGCAAGGCTAAGGGTGTTGATCTGGGCGGGCAAATGATCGTCGGTTGCAATAAGGTGGTACTGAAAGGAAAACCTCTTGATATACCAGATGAATGTGTAGTCCAAATCGCCTCCCTGGCAATAGGAGACCAGTTCACCTGTGCCGCGCTCAGTATTCCTGAAGGGGTGAAGATGGTTACTGATTCTGAAACTGTCATTGTTTCGATTATCAAACCCGGTGAGAAGGTTGAAGAATCAACTGAAAAACCAGTGAAAGCCGGCAAGAAATAAGCCGTCGGTAGCCAACAGACGGAGAACAGCATCTGCCGGCCTGCCAAATCAGACAATGGAATGAGTAGTGACGGAATGATAAAGGTCCGGGGATATGTACATTTCCCCGGACCTTTATTCATTGGTAATCTCCTGGTAAAGCAAAAGTTCAACCTTATTCATGGAAAAGAAAGATTTTATAATTGTCGGGCTTGGTAATCCTGGAGCCGAGTACCACTGTACGCGTCATAATATCGGTTTTTTTGTTGTAGACGAACTGGCGAGAAGATGGAATGCACCTGTTTTTCTGGAGAAATGGCAGGCGCAGTATGTGTCAGTGTCAACCGGCGAAGAAAAGGTTCATCTCATAAAACCATTAACGTTTATGAATAGAAGCGGAAGGGCAGTAGCACAGTTTTGTCGGTTTTATAAAATCAGTCCTGACCAACTATTGGTTGTTCATGATGATCTCGACATGGCTCCGGGAAGGATTAAACTCGTTAAAGGCGGGGGAGCAGGTGGACATAATGGCATAAAATCACTTGTCGAATCGCTCGGAACTCCTGATTTTTATCGTTTAAAAATAGGCATTGGCAGACCCGGGAATGGAGGGATTCATCCAGATTTTCCTGTGGATAAATATGTTCTAGGCAATTTTACCGACGACGAACTAGCGGTTCTGCAATCCAGGTACGATAGTTTTGCGGACGGTATTCAGCTCTTTTTGCAGGGCCATCCGGCTAAAGCTATGAATCTGCTCAATAGTCTTAAGTAGTCCTTGCTCCTTTAAGCTGTTCTGTTGTCTCTCCAGTTGATTCTCCCTGTACCATGAAAAAATACGGCAATTTAGTGCAAAACGTGTTATAGTATCTTCATTGAAGTCCAAATTTGGTTGTTTGTGATAACACCCGCTGCAGAAAAATATCAAAAATGCCGGTTTAAAGGTGGAATCCTTTATAATCCGACGCTTTCCCCCTTGTATGGCAAATTACTGCGTTGTCTTGTGCTTTTCTAGTTTATCTTTTTCGGCCCTGTGCAAGGCGTTTTGTGTTTAAAGGAGAGATCTGTGTTTATTGAAGGTGATATGGCTGTTTATCCGGCCCATGGTGTTGGAGTTATTAAAGCTGTTGAAACAAAGACTATTGGAGGGATTGACCAGTCATTTTATATCCTGGAGATTCTTGACAATAGTATGAGAATTATGATTCCTACCGCCAGCAGTGATAATGTTGGTCTGCGTGCGATTGTCGGTAAAAATGAAGTACGAACTGTTCTTGATATCTTGGCCGATCGTTCTGTGGAATTAGGTACCCAGACCTGGAATCGTCGTTACCGTGATTATATGGAAAAGATCAAGACTGGTTCTGTTCATGAGGTGGCTATTGTACTGCGTGATCTCTTCCTTCTTAGCGTTGACAAGGATCTCAGCTATGGTGAAAGGAAAATGCTGGATACAGCAAAGAACCTTATAGTCAAGGAACTTTCACTTGCTCAAGACACGGAAGAAGCAAACGTCAGCAAAACGATTGAGGCAATTTTTTCCTGAAAACCCTCTCCTCATTCCAAGATTTTTCTATCGAGGTTGCATAAGAAGTAATTGTATGGAAACCAAAGAAGCAGCTCTGTGCAGATCCAGCCGGTCGAGCCAACATTTTGAGGTGACGATTGATACTGGACTGTCAGGGATGCGTCTAGATCAGTTCCTGGCCCAACATCTTCCCACCATATCGAGAGCTCTGATTATTGCATCAATTCGTAAGGGATTGATTCTAGTTGATGGCGTGCACCACAAGAGTAGTTATCGGCTCAAAGAAAGCGAAACCTTACAGGGTTTTGTTGAAGGAAAACCGGAGATTGATGTCCTTCCTGAACACATCAGTTTTCCTATCCTCTTTGAGGATGATGCTCTGCTGGTCATCTCAAAACCTCCCGGGCTTGTCGTCCATCCGGGGAGTGGCAATCATCATGGGACGCTTGTTAATGGGTTGGTGCATCATTGCCGATCAATTGCCGATGTAGGTGACAGTTTACGACCTGGAATCGTGCATAGACTTGACAAAGATACTTCCGGCATAATGGTTATTGCTAAAACGGAAAATGTCCATCGCCTGCTCGTGGATAAATTTAAAAATCATCAGTTACAAAAAGAATACCTGGCGCTGTTGCATGGTGTTCTTAAAGAAAAAAATGGTCGTCTCGTTGCGCCTATCGGTCGACATCCGGTGCAGCGCCAGAAAATGGCGATTCGCCAGACCGGAGGCAAACACGCCGCGAGTAGCTGGCAGGTGATCAAAGAATTCAATTCTGCATGCAGTCTGGTTAGAGTTGCTATCGAGACCGGGAGGACGCATCAGATCCGGGTCCATATGGCGCATCTCGGTTGTCCAGTTGTCGGTGATACAGTCTATGGATCAGGCAGAGATAACCGTCTTTTTCCCCGTCAGCTGCTGCATGCATCAAGGTTAGTTTTTCGTCACCCAATCACTGATAAAGTTATTGATAAAAAAGCCGAGATCTGGCCTGATTTTACCGAAATATTAAAAGGTTTGGGGTGGTCAGCTGCAGTGGAGGAAAAGGAGTGAATATTGCGGTAACCGGTGGCTTGGGAACCGGCAAATCAACTGTCAGCAGGATTATTGCCGCAAATCTGGCCACTGAACTCATCGATGCTGATCAGTTATGCCGCGAACAAATGCTGCCCGGGGCGGAAGGATATGCCGAATTTCGTCGTGTTTTTAACGAAAGGTACATCCAGGTCGATGGAGTGATAGACCGCGTGCAATTGCGCGAGGCGGTTTTCGAAGATGATACGGTCAGGAAACGGCTTGAGAATATTTTGCATCCAATTGTTCGGCGCCAAGTCGCCACTCGGGGGAGAATATTGTCTACACACGGCAAGATTCTCGTTGTTGAAGTCCCTTTGCTTTATGAGGCCGGATGGCAGGATGCGTTTGATATCTGCGTCGTTGTTTATGTTCCGGAGCAACTCTGTATCCAGCGGGTGGTGATGCGTGACGGAATGCCGATTGAGCAAATCAAACAAATATTGAATGCGCAGGTTCCCATTAAGAAAAAACTTGATTATGCCGATTTTATAGTTGATAATTCTGGTACCTTTGTAAGCACAGTGCACCAGATAGCATGGATGTCCAAAACACTTAGGGTGGATTGAAAAGAGTTGTTTTAAATTCATTTCCCTCCCCTTATCCGGGGTGAGTGACAAAAATACGGGGTACTTTTTCACGCCATTTTGAGAGAGATAAGTACCTTGAAACAAAATAATTTTTGCCAAAAAAGAAGAGAATACGCTGCAAGGTACTAAAAAGCTTGACAGCACAGATCTGAAAACGTATAAGACAATCGAAGTTTTTTTAAACTCAAATTCCTGTCATTGCTTAATCGTTTCTTTGGATCCTGCTAAAATCACTTTGGAACATATTGTTCCGATGATAATGTCCTGAAGATCTGCAGAATTCAGTGTGTAATTCTCCACAGATCTGGCCATTTTTCCATTCTGCTTTTTAATCTAAGCGACGAAAAAGCTCAAAAGAATATCTTTATAACCAGCTATGATTTCAATTGCTGTTGACTCTGCCCTGGTATTGTGTCTTGCCATAGACAGAGATAGAGCAGTCTGCATATAATGTACACCGGCAATATTGGACGGCTCGTCCATGGGGTCCAAGTTACACGTGGTATTTCCCTAATATCCTGCCAATAATCCCACTAAGGAGAAGAAGGTTAATGAATCTGGCGGAACTTAAACTGATGAAAATCGGTGAACTGGTACAGCTTGCTCGTTCTTTAAAAGTCGAGGGGTACAGTTCATTGCGGAAACAGGAACTGATCTTTGCTATTTTAAAAGCTCAGTCGGTCAAAGATGGGAAAATGCGGGGCAGCGGTGTCCTGGAAATCCTACCAGATGGTTTCGGTTTTCTTCGGGCTCCAGACTACAACTATCTACCGGGACCTGACGATATTTATGTTTCCCCGTCGCAAATCCGACGATTAAATCTTCGAACCGGAGATACTATTGAAGGGCTTGTCCGCGCACCAAAAGAAGGGGAGAGGTATTTTGCCCTGTTGAAAGTTGACAGCGTCAACTTCGATCCACCGGATGCCGCCAAGCAGAAGACCTTGTTTGGTAACCTGACTCCGCTGCATCCCAATGTTCCTTTTACCCTGGAATGGCAACCCGATAACATGTCCATGCGAATCATGGATCTGTTTGCCCCTATCGGCAAGGGACAGCGAGGACTTATTGTGGCCCCTCCCCGAACCGGCAAGACCGTGCTTATGCAAAAAATTGCCAACTCCATCGTGCGCAACCACAAGGAGGTCTATCTCATTGTTCTGCTGATAGATGAACGCCCGGAAGAGGTAACGGAGATGACCAGAAGTGTCAAAACCGCCGAGGTAGTCAGCTCAACCTTTGATGAACCCCCGCAACGCCATATTCAGGTTGCTGAAATGGTCATTGAAAAAGCGAAGAGACTTGTCGAGCATAAAAAAGATGTGGTTATCCTTCTCGATAGTATTACCCGACTTGCAAGGGCCTATAACACTGTGACTCCAGCTAGTGGTAAAATTCTTTCCGGTGGTGTCGAGGCCAACGCTCTGCATCGGCCCAAACGTTTCTTTGGTGCGGCAAGAAATATTGAAGAAGGCGGTAGCCTGACTATTCTGGCAACTGCACTTATTGAAACAGGCAGTCGCATGGATGAAGTAATTTTTGAGGAATTTAAAGGAACAGGTAATATGGAGCTTGTTCTTGATCGTAAAATGGCCGATAAACGTATTTTCCCGGCCATTGACCTTAAACGTTCCGGGACCAGAAAAGAAGATCTGTTAATGAAACCGGAGACCCTCAATCGGATCTGGATACTCAGAAAACTTCTTAATTCTATGAATCCGGCCGATTGTATGGATTTTCTGACCGATAAGCTTAAGCACCAGAAAACCAACGATGATTTTCTTGACTCAATGAATGGGTAGACGGCATCGTACATATTGGTCAAAGGTTATAGAATGCTTGTTTAGCCGCGTTGCAGACACAGAAAGAATACCTGATGGATCTATTGAACTTTCTTTAATTTTTTAGCGATTTACTTCTTGAGTGGATCGATAAAAAACAAGGAATTCTGAGATAAATTTGAAATCAGAAGCTTAGACTCACCTTCAAGGCACTTATCCTCCTCAATGGGTGACTAAAATGAGTACCCGTCAAGCGAGCACTGAAAAGAGTACTCCCTTGTGAGGTGTTAGCTTTCTACAAGTCGATAAATGGCCCGTTTATGTGTGGATATCACTTGTGTCCGTCTATTAATTGTTGAAAAAAATCCGTCTTTTGAGTATTCTGTTTCTCTTGTGTTCTGAGAATATTGGAAAAAATGTATATTAATTGATCATCGCCCGTATTGGCGAGTTGGAGGTATAAAAGCTATGAAAGAAGGTATCCATCCGGAATATCATAAAATTAAGGCTGTGTGTGCTTGTGGTAATGAAGTGGAAATGGGATCGGTAATGGAACAGATGAAAGTGGAGATCTGTTCCGCCTGTCATCCGTTTTTTACCGGTAAGCAGAAGCTTATCGATTCAGCCGGTCGTATCGAGAAGTACAAACAGCGCTATGCGAAACATTTTGCCGCTGTAGAGAAGGGTAAATCTTAATTTCAACATCTCCTTTGTCGACGAGCATTACTGACGGCAGAGATAGTTTCACCCCACTCGGTCCACAACGATGCTTGACATGGTTGTGGACCTTTTTTATTTTTTTCTCTTGTTCTTCTGGTTGAATGCTATGTTTGAAAAATTTGCTGATCTCGACGATAAAATTTCTCATCTGGAAGGCAGGTTGTCTGATCCTCACCTGGTTAAAGATCAGAAGGAATATCAGAAAGTTGTTCGGGAGCATGCTAATCTCATTAAACTGAACAAAAAATATATGGAATACAGCAAAGTTCAGGAAGAGATTGAAGAAAACAGACAGATACTCCATGATGAAGAAGAAGATCCGGATCTTAAGGAACTCGCTAAGGCTGAACTTGAGGAGCTGTCTGCCAAAGAGAAAAAGCTTGATCAGGAGATGAAGATAATCCTTCTTCCTAAGGACCCGAACGACGAAAGAAATACGTTTTTAGAAATTCGGGCTGGTACTGGGGGAGATGAAGCTGCTCTTTTTGTCGGTGATCTGTTTCGGATGTACAGTCGCTTTGCCGAAGACATGGGCTGGCGGGTCGAAGTTATGAGTTCAAATCCTATGGATATCGGGGGATTTAAGGAGATAATTGCCCTGATAACCGGGGCTCAGGTATACTCAAAACTTAAATACGAAAGTGGCGCACACCGGGTTCAAAGAGTACCGGAGACAGAAACCCAGGGGCGGATTCATACCTCGGCTGTGACCGTTGCGATATTACCTGAAGCCGACGAAGTCGATTTGAAAATAGATATGCATGAACTGAAATTTGATGTTTTTCGTTCTTCCGGGCCTGGTGGGCAGTCAGTTAATACCACAGATTCCGCTGTACGGGTAACTCATCTTCCGACGGGAATGGTGGTTATCTGTCAGGATGAAAAATCACAGCATAAAAATAAGGCCAAGGCCTTGACTGTGCTCCGTGCGCGCCTGCTTGACAAGCTGGAACAGGAACGGCATGATAAAATTTCCCAGAATAGAAAAAGCCAGATCGGCAGTGGCGACCGGAGTGAACGGATTCGCACGTATAACTTTCCTCAGGGGCGGATGACAGACCATCGGATCAACCTTACCCTCTATAAACTCGATTCGATAATGGGCGGTAAGCTGGAGGACGTTATCTATCCTCTCATTGCCCATGATCAGGCCGAAAAACTAAAAGATATACAGTAAATGGTCCCCAGATACCGCTCCTCGCTCAGCTGCTCGGTCAGTTGTAAATTTTTATCTTGGCAATGAGATGCGTCTGCTGGAACTCCTCCGTCTTGGACAAACAGAATTACAGATTGCCGGAGTAGCGGAAAATGAACTCGATGCACGGCTGCTTTTAGAATACTGCACGGGAAAAACAAGAACAGGGCTTTTTCTTGATGGCGGTTGCGAGGTAGATCCGGAAATTTTTGAGAGCTATCTGGTGCTGCTGAAACGCCGGAAAAAAAGAGAACCGCTGGCCTATATTCTGGGTGAAAAGGAATTCTGGTCTTTACCATTTCTGGTGAACCCGGATGTCCTGATCCCTCGACCTGAGACTGAGTTTTTGCTTGACCGGGTTTTTGCTCTTACCGATTCTAAAAATTTTCAAAATGGGCATATTCTCGACCTTTGCTGTGGCAGCGGAGTGATAGCAACCATCCTTGCCAAAGAATCCGGCAAAACGATTATCGCTTCAGACATCTCGATTAAGGCTCTTCAGATGACGAAAAGAAATGCACGGCGGCACACTCTCGAATCGCAGGTGTTGCCCGTGCAGGGATACCTTCTCGCCCCATTTTCTGAGGGGGCAATATTTTCCTTGATCGTCTCTAACCCTCCTTATATAAGTAGTTTTGATGTGGGTCATTCTTTGATGCCTGAAGTGGCAGGGTATGAGCCGCATGTGGCTCTTGATGGTGGTGTGCGTGGGGTTGAATTAATACAACAGATTCGCGATGCTTTACCAAAGGTTCTTTGTCCGGGTGGACAGTGTTTTATCGAGATTGGTGCGGACCAGGGAACTGAGGTAAAAAGATTATTTTTAGAAGATGTTGCCGATGGAATACGTTATCAGCAGGTTGAAATACTGGTCGATTATGCCGGACGTGAGCGAGTCGTTCACGTGAGGCTTGGACAATGACAGGAGTTTGTTGTAGACAATGGAAAAACTAATTATTGAAGGCGGAAAGCCACTGTATGGTGAAGTGAAAATAAGTGGGGCCAAGAATGCAGCCTTACCGCTTATGGCTGCTACATTACTCGCTCCCGGGAAACATTTTCTGCGCAATATGCCTAACCTGAGAGACACTCGCACCTTTGTTCGTCTTATGGAAAATTTCGGGGTGAAAAGTGAGAGAACCGGCAACGTTCTGATGTTGGATACCACCCACCTGAACCATACCGAAGCGCCTTATGACCTGGTGAAGACAATGCGGGCGTCGGTGCTTGTCCTGGGGCCGCTTATGGCCCGGTTTGGCAAAGCCAAGGTTTCCCTGCCCGGGGGATGTGCGATTGGGGCTCGACCTATCAATTTTCATATTATGGGTCTGGAGCGTCTCGGGGTGACCTGCACTCTGGAAGGTGGCTATGTCGATGCCAGAATAGACGGGCCTCTGCGCGGTAATGTCATTTACTTTGATGTCCCTTCGGTTACCGGTACCGAGAATCTTCTTATGGCTGCGGTGTTGGCTGAAGGCACCACGGTTTTGAAAAATGCTGCACGAGAGCCGGAGATAGGTAATCTTATTGATATGCTCAACGGTATGGGAGCTAGGATTGAGGGAAAAGATACCGACAAACTGACGATTCTTGGTGTAAAAAAGCTTGTTCCTGCCGATTGTTCGATAATTCCCGATCGAATCGAGACGGGGACCTATCTTATAGCCATCGCAGCGACCGGAGGCTCTGGTACGGTAACCAATTGTAATCCTGCCCACCTGCCTTCGCTTCTTGAAAAACTTCGCGCTGTCGGCCTGATAATTACCGAAACCGATACAACCATTTCCATTGGCTGGCCTGAGAGAGCGGATAATAAACGGGTAATCGGCAATGTCGATATAAAGACGATGCCCTATCCGGGATATCCGACAGATCTGCAGGCACAATTCATGGCCCTTATGACACTGAGTTCGGATACCTGCGTTATTAATGAGACGATTTTCGAAAACCGGTTCATGCACGTGGCCGAGCTGCATCGCATGGGAGCACGGATCAGGGTGGATGGACACTTCGCCGTTGTTACCGGCGGAGGAATAGACGGTATGAAAGGTGCTCCGGTGATGGCTACCGACCTTCGTGCCAGTTCTTCCCTGGTTATTGCCGGTCTTGCCGCTTCAGGTCGAACAGAAATTTCCCGTATTTATCATCTGGAGCGAGGCTATGAAAACCTTGTTGAAAAACTTACTGGCCTGGGGGCAAGAGTCTGGAAAGAACAGGAATAAAAAATGCGTAACAATCTGCTTTCTTTAGTAAAATATATCAAAAAGTATAAAGAAAGATTTGCTGTTGCAGGACTGGGAATCGCCTTCGTTATTTTTATAGGAGGCGGAATGTATCTGCAAAAGAGTAACAAGCAGGACAAAGAACTTCAGCCAATCGCGGCTGGAGCTGTAAGTGTGGAATTGCAGGCCAGCCAGCGGCAAAAGGGGCCAAAAGAAGCGAAAGCGACGGGTGCAGCTCCAGAAACCACGGCGTATTTTCTCAAACCGTCTCCTGACGAACTCCTGCAGGAATTGGCATCGATGGAGAATTTGAAGGCAGATGTTATCGATGAAAAAATCACGCAGATGCCGGTTTTGTGGCCGGCATACTTTTTCACCATCCGGGAAACCGAAGATGGCCGAAAGAGTATAGTCCTGGATGTGTCGGAAAATGGTTTTGGGGTGGTCATCGAAAGTGAGATTGACCTCAGTCTTTACCCGGAGCTTCAGGAATTGAAAACCGGCCAGAAAATGTGGATTGGAGGCAAAATTATGGCCGTCGATCCAGAGGGAACCGGCAGGATTTTCATCAAGAGTGAACAGTTCAGAATTGGTGATGAAGCTCCATTTCTGCAGGTTACTGCAAAAAAGATAAAGTAACGTGCATGTATAAGAGAAGTATTGCCGTTGCTTGATACCGAAATCTGGTGCTATTGTGGCAGAGGCAGCTGAAGCGTGAATATTGCTCCCCCTGCAGCACCATTATGCACAGACAGAGTGCCATGATGTTCCTCAATTGTCTGTTTTACAATAGCCAGTCCCAGGCCGGTTCCGTCTGCTCGAGTTGTGAAAAATGGCTCGAATATCTGTTCTTTTTTACTTTCATCAAGTCCTGGGCCGTTATCTTGAATAGAAATTTCAAGTGCATCCTGGTCGTCTGCTGTTTTCACTTCCTGAGCTGAGACAATGATACGTTGTTTTCCTTCCGGACAAAATGCCAGACCATTTTGGATAAGATGATTAAAAACTGTAAACATTTGTTTCTCGTCCGCCCATATATCTACGGTTCCCTTGAAATTGAGCTGTATCTGTGTCGAAGTCGGCCAGGCTGGGTCAGCCCGCAGGACCTGCATGACTTCATCAAGACAACTGCGGAGTGAAAACCAGTTACAGTTGCAAGTTTCCGGTCGTGAAAAACGCAAGAAATCAGCAATAGTGGTGATCAAGCGGTTTGACTCTCTCAGAATGATATTGGTGAGTTCGAAATTTGCATAACTTTTCGCCCCTTCAGCCGAAAATTCTTTAGCTAAAACCTGGGCCGATCCTGATATGGCGGTGAGTGGATTGCGAAAATCATGGGCAATACTGGCGCTCATCATCCCTATTGCCGCAAGTTTTTCTGTTTGTCTAACCTGCCGTTCCAGTTTTTCTATATCACTGATATCCCGCAGGGTTATAATCTTATGTGGCGGTTCTGCGCTCAACTGTTCTTTCTCGGTCCCCTGGATGACCATGTGCGCATAGCCTATGCGAACGGTGCTGCCGTCGTCTTTTTGAAAATCGGTCGTCAGTCTTTGATTTTCTCTGGTCAGCTCGACACGCGGAAAAACGGCAGCCAGTTTTTGTCCGATAAGCGTCAGCGGGCTCTTGCTGTTGCCAATTATCTTTTCGACGGCAGCATTGGCGGAGGTGATGATTCCCCGGCCGTCAATAGTGACTATTCCCGTGGAAATATTGTCGAATATCTGTTTATAGAGAATGGCCAGGCGATCGAAATTTTTCAACGAATCACTCAGCGCATTCTCTGTTTTCAGAAGACGCTTGCCGAACAGGGCACTCAGTATTGCCGCCAGGAAAAATGTCAGGCCGTGTGCTGAAAAACTGTTGAGGATCATCACGGGAGAGGAGGTTGAGTGCTGCAGGTATTCGACGAGATATGCCGGATACAAACCGTATCTCTCCAGAAAGAGGATTGTCCCGAACAAAAGAGTTGCTGCAGCTGCAGCTATGAGTCCTCCTTTTCTTGGCAGGATAAGTCCTCCGGCCACAATAGGAAAAAAGAAAACAGAGCTGAAAATTGAACTTGAAGAACCGGAGAAAAAGACCAGCAGAGCGGCAAATCCGGTATCGATGAGGGTCTGGATAAAGCCGAATTTACGCAGGCTTCCTTCGTAAATAAGCAGCCAGAAAGCCGAAACAATTGTGGTCAGATACACTATCAGCAGGAGCAGGATAAATAGATTCGATGGAAGAACTATGATGTCTATCTGGGTGCCCGAAAAAATATAACTCAGAGCCACGAGCGAGGTATATAGAATTATCCGCAGCAGCAGCATCCAAAGCAGCTGGTTTCTGAGCAATTGATTGGTGTTGATGGTATTCCTGGCGCGGTCTAAAAGAGTGGAAAAATCCATAGAAATCAGTTTAAACCATATTTTTTTACTTTATAGCGCAGGGAGCGAAAACTAATTTGGAGCATTTCTGCTGCCTTCATCTTCGAATTGTTGGTTTTGGTGAGGGTATGGGAAATAAGGCGTTTTTCGAGATTGGCGATGACTCTTTCAATGCCCAGATCATACAGTTCCTCTTCACTTTCGGCGGCCTGCATAAGAGAATTGGTGGACTGTGAAACCGTTTCTGATTGAGACTGCTTCATGCCGCCGGCAAATGAAAGACTTTCCGGCAGAATTATATTAGAGTTTTCGAGAGCCACACCACGTTCAATTATATTTTCCAGTTCACGGACGTTTCCTGGAAAATTGTAATTCATCAGTACCTGCATGGCATACGAGGACATCTCCTGAATTTGTTTGCCCAGGCGGCGGGAATATTTTTTTAGAAAATGGTCGACGAGAAGCGGAACGTCGTCTTTTCTTTCCCGAAGTGATGGCACGCGCAGTGGAACAACAGCCAGTCGGTAAAAGAGATCTTCCCTGAACCTGCCGGCTCTGATTTCATCTTCAAGAATTCTGTTGGTGGCGGCAATGATGCGAACGTTGATGCTTTTTGTTCGGGTCCCCCCCACCGGTTTAATTTCTCTTTCCTGCAGTACGCGCAAGAGTTTTGTCTGAATAATAAGTGTCAATTCACCGATTTCATCGAGAAACGCCGTGCCGTTATCCGCTTCGTTAAAAAGACCGGATTTATCGTTAATGGCGCCGGTAAAGGCTCCTTTCACATGGCCGAACAGTTCGCTTTCCATCAGATCTTCAGGGATGGCACTGCAGGTGATAGGGACAAAGTTTTGCGAGGCCACTTTACTGTGCTCGTGGATAGCCTGGGCGACAAGTTCTTTGCCTGTTCCCGACTCGCCATAGATAAGAACATTGGCCGGTGTGGGAGCAACCCGTCTGATCATATCAAATATTTTCAACATTTCCCGGCTCTTGCCGATAATTCCGGGAAATGTTGTGCTGATTTCCTGGGTTTTTTGTGTGCTGAGGTTCTTACTGGTTGCTGACTCGATGACAGATTTAATTTCATCGACGTTGAAAGGCTTGCTGATGTAATCAAAGGCGCCGTTTTTCATTGCCAGCACTGCATCGTCGGGCGAGGCGAAGGCGGTAATCATAATCACCGGCAACTCCGGCGAGTGTTCTTTGACTGTTTCCAGTAGTTCGATGCCGGTCATGCCGGGCATACGGATATCACTGACAATGACATCAACTGCTAGTTTTTTTAACGTTTCCAGAGCACGCGCGCCACTGTCCGCCGTTGCCACCTGATGGCCTTCTTTTTCCAGAAGAATTTTCAGGAAATCACGCATACTGCGTTCATCGTCAACAATTAATACTGAGGCCATGGCCACCTTTGAAAATATGGAGGTGAAAGTAAGTCAGGTGTTGCGGCGGATCTATTCTCTGCCCATTTAACTTATTAAGGTATATTCTGATAATATCTTAATTAGCGGTAAGAGACAAGGCGTGGATAAAAAAGTAACGGCGGAAAATGCATGCAACTGTAAAAGATTGTCGCAAACAGCTACGGCAATCTTATACAATGTAGTCTGGAGGCTTCGAAAATATCTGATGGAAAAAGTATCTTATGCCGACGCTGTTTGGAAAGACCACGTTGGGAAGGTATATGTTTTTATTGTATGTAGCCGGCAGCAATGGTCCTGGCTGACTGGGTGAACAGTTTTTCCTGGATCTGTTGCTGTGCGGTTTCGACCTCAATACGCCCCTTCTTAAGGTCGTCCTGGAGTTGTTGTAGCATTACTGCGTCGTGAACAATTTTGGCGGTTAATGGTGCATCCTGCGGCAGTTCCGTCTGGGTTCCAAGAATCTGGCAAATTTCCTCAATCAAGGGTTCGCTCGCACCGACCTGATGTAGAATTGATCGTGCATTCTCTAACCCTGTACCGTGGAGATAGACCACACAGAGAATGACCGCAAGATTTCCACTTTCTGCTTTACCGATATTTTCTGCGTGCCTGGCAGCGCTCGTGGCTTTACGGATACTTTTGAAATCAGTCTGGAAGAATCGTTTCATAGCCACGGCGACTTTATCCTTCAAGAGATCTTCTCGTGATCCCATAAATTCTTCAGGCAGGGTGCCCATGCACTGTTCGGCAAACTGGCAATAGGATGCACAACCGAAATCCATCTTAGGATTGACCAGGCGATGATCGCAATGTCCGCATTTTCTGGTGGTATCGTCTTTATAAAATTCTATCGCCGTACCGCATTTGGGACAATTGACTTCAAAAATTGCATCATCTTTCCAGTATTTCATATCCTGGCCTGGGCATTTCATACCAACTCTCCTTACAATATTATTGATGACCGCCGCTCTCAGTTTCCCCAATTAATGATTTTTGAATAGAAAAAGTATACTTGTACATTATGGAAATGCCTTTGACCTAGGTCAAGAACTGTTTTTTCTGGAAAAAAAAAGGGAAATACAGCAGACACCGTATTTCCCTTCCACAAAAAAGTAAGCAGAAATCACATGACTGGACAATGTTGTTCCATCAATTCCTGAACTGCTGCGACAGAGAGAGAATCATCGGGCAATTCCAGCAGAGATCTACGTTCCATGTCGAATTCGAGCAGTGCCGGATCATTGGGGATGACCCCGGCGACGGGCAGTCCTATTTCTGCAACTTCAGCGAGAAAAGCATCTCCGAGTTTTTCCGGACCCCGGGTGACGATAATCGCAATATTCTTAACATTGAGCTTTAAGCTTTGCAGCATGTCGTTAATTCTCCGCACAGCCCGCAGGCCTCGCAGGGAGTAGTCGGTGACGAGATAGAGCATATCCACCTCGCCGCTGGTGCGTCGGCTCAGGTGCTCCATGCCGGCTTCGTTATCGACAACCATATATTTATAATGGGCACTTAATTTATCGGTGAAATTATTAAGGATATTATTGACCATACAATAGCAGCCCTGTCCTTCCTGCCGCCCCATAACCAGAAGATCAAATTTAGGTCTTTCGATAAGTGCCTGCTCTATCAGAAGTTCAAGGTAGTTTATCTTATCCATACCGGAGGGAATACCCTGAGGGTCTCTCATATAGTTTTCACGAATATCACCAATAGTGCTCGGGACTTCCAGCCCCATCGTTTCACCGAGATTGCTGTTTGGATCGGCATCGACGGCGAGAATCGGCGCTTTACCTGCTGTACCGAGGTAACGAACAACCAGTGATGCAACGGTGGTTTTGCCGACGCCGCCTTTTCCTGCAAATGCTATAATCTTGCTCATACAAATCTCCAGATAAAAGTACCAAGCAAATAATAAATTTACTCGTATTGGGTCACGTTAGACCTTTAATTTAACTCACGGTTAATAGTAAACATTTTCAGAGAAAAAAAAAGAAAAAACCACCTCATCACGTTATAGATCAGAGAGGTGGTTTGCGGTATAAACAGCAGGTGGAGAAGATGTGTGGTCAGGCAGCAGCTGCGGCTTTTTTCTTTGCCTTTTTCTTCTCTTCTACCGGTGGACCGAGAAGAGACTTGAGGTGCTGGGTATCTTCAGTTCCTATTGTGCTGTTCTGGTCGATTCCCAGGAGTTGCTCATCAATACCGAGACAGAGGCCGAGGAGCTGCGGATAGAGCAGTACCGGCAGGAGTTTGCCGAGCGGAGCGGCATCATGGATATTTTTCTGGGTTGTGTCAAATTGCAGATGACAGTAGGAGCAGACGGGGGTCATGTAATCGGCTCCGGCCGCCTCCGCACCGGCGATTTTGTCTTGCAGCAGCTTGTGCGAGAGCTCTGTGTTGATGCCGGCAAGGGCAGCGCCACAACATTCCAGTTTGCCTCGCCAGTCCAGGCTGGTAGCTCCGGTAAGTTGAACAAGTTCGTCGGTTATTCGCGGGACAAATGAGTCATCAAAGGCGGTGATTTCTCGTGGTCGCAGAATATGACACCCGTGAATGACGGAGATGTTCAGATCCGTGATTCGATTGACCAGGCGGCTTTTAATTTGTTCGATGCCGATATCTTCATAAAGGACCGTTAAGAAATGTTTTATCTGGACCTTGCCGCTGTACTGCAATGATTCTTTGCTAAGAAAGCCGTTCAATTCATCTTTCAGGTTGCTGTCGCCGGCCATGACACTTTTGGCTTTCTGCAGACTGGCAAAACAACAGTTACAGATAACCACAATATCGAGGCCCATTTTTTCAGCAATAGCCATATTGCGGACAGAAGGCAGGAGATATGCCTTCTCGTCTACATTGCGCGCCGGATAACCGCAACAGTTGAAGTCAGGAACAACTTCCAGTTCAATACCGAATGTATTGAACACTGCTTCGGTGGACGTTGCATATTGCTTGATACGGATCGGGATGTTGCATCCCTGAAAAAATGCGTATTTCATGAGCTCGCTGCAGCCTCCATTTTGATGATGGCACTATTCTTGAGATTATAAAAAATATCACAAAGCTGAACCTGGTTAGGACAATGTTCCTGGCAGAGATAACAGGTGGAACAGCTCCAGATCATTTGTGCACCCATGGCCAGATCCGTCTTCCCAATACCCAGGCTGAACATGATCTGATGGGGCAGCATTCCCAGAGCTTCTGTCGGGTTGTCATAGCTTTTGACCACCGGACATACATTGGTGCAGCGTTGACATGAGTAGCAACTCTTGTAGGTGTTATTACCTATTCCAGTCGTTTTTCCCAGAGTGAGTGGAGAAGAAAGATCAACAAGATGCTGAAAGTTCTTTTTAAAGAGATCAGTCACCTTTTTAAGAGCCTTTATATGGTCGTCGACAAAATTCTGGGCCAGCGCCAGAGGAAAGGAGAAATGACTGAGCATGGTGGTCTCGGGGGTGCCAGTTTCAAGCAAGCTGTAGCGTGCACTGACAAAGAGTTGTTTCAGATTGATCCCGGACGGGCAGACCGTGGTGCAGCGATCGCAGCTGGTGCAGACATAGAGGCCCTGCTGCATGCGCTTTATTATAGCAGGATCGTGCTCTTTACCAGCGGCAAATTTTTTCAGGTACTGTACCTTTTCGGACGGCAGAATGAAATCGTTCTGAAACGTTTCGTAAAACATGCTCGATGAACATTCTATTGAGCAGGTTCCGCAATGGGTACAGGCTGACAGCCCTACCATCTGTGCGTTGAGTACATTTGCTGGCGCGTTTATTGCGTCTCCGGTTACCCGTTTGGTGATAAGACTGACCGGAGCGGCAAGAATATGGAACATTTTACTAAATGGCAGCCAGGCTAAAAAAGACAGGCAGGCAACAATATGCAGATACCAGAGTATGGTTGTTGCCTTGAAATCACCAACTGCTGCAGCGAGTGGTCGGCTGATTGGGGCCATGGCAAAGCTGGCAAAGGCAGTTCTGTTTGAGGCATGACAGGTGATGCAGCTGTCCGCGTTGACCTCACGGCCACGAGCGACAAGCTCCGGGTCAATTGGCTTGGCAATACTGGGTGATACTACTCCGTTTTCCTGGACCCAGAATGCTTCGAGGGCTTTTCCTTCTTCTTCATCCAGCGAGGCATATTCATCCACCATATTTTGGTATATCGTAAATGACGATATTTTTGCACCTTCGAGCAGCATTCCGGAAACGATAATGACCCCGACAAAACCAAGCGCGGCCCAGTCGCTGGCAGAGGTGCGCATTCGCTGCGGTTTAAGAGATATTCTTCTGTAAACAGCAATACCGATGCCGACAAGTACCATCCCCCCGAAAAGATCCCGCAAGAAGAGAAAAGGGTTGAGTGTCGGGTAATAATCACTGAAGATGGCCTGCGATACAATCGATCCAAGGGCATGCATGAAAAACAGCAGGATAAAGCCAGCGAAAATGAGGGTATGGGCTATCCATCGAAGATAACTCTTGTCAAAAATGCGTTTTTGAAAAAGGAGATCGACAAAAATCGATTTCAGCACCAGAAGGATCTTTGAACTAAAAATTACCCCGAGTATGCCCTGGGTTGCAGCACCTATTCTGCTGCCGACACTGAGAGCGGAAGTGGGGACGGATAGGGAAGGACGTATGCCTTGGGTGAACCAGATAGCTAATCTGATAATCAAACCAACCAGACAGATACTGACAGATAAACCCAATAGCATAGTAAGTGTATTAGTATTCATGGCTCAATCTCTATATCCTTGTCTTTTTCCTGTAATTGGAATTGGTTATCGGTTTTTCACTTCGCGATTGTAACTATTATCCCCCAATTCTGCAAAAGCGCCAGATAGTCGGGATATATACCTTGAGACCGATTCTCTCCTGCCGAGGAAATAGAAAACAATCTGTAAGGTACTTATTTAGTCCGCAAGTGATATTTGTTGCCTCCTTCTTTTCTCTACCTATAAACGTTTTTTGACTGTGAAGTGTTGTTCTCTCTAGAGTTACCTGCCGATAATGTGCAGTAGGTAGTGCAGATTATACCGTTTTTTGTGACACGAGTCGAGCAGTCATTCGCACTAATATAAAAATAATTGATCATGAACATCTGAAAAAAACTCGATTGTGGAGATGGGATTTCTTGTCATAATTGCCAGTACATAATTTTCATACCCCAACTCCAGCATATGGTTGCAGTCAAAAAGAACTTCAGCCTATGGACATGAACTGGAATCCGTTCGTCACCTTTTCTTCCGGTAGTTCCAGGAGGATGGTCGTCCCACCGGGACCGGTCTGTTTTATGGAAATCTTGCCGTGATTCTCCTCCAGAATACCATAGGCCATACTGAGTCCGAGTCCAGTCCCTTTGCCCACATCTTTGGTGGTAAAAAATGGGTCGAATACCTTAGCCAGGTTTTCCTGGGGGATGCCACTGCCGGTATCGGAAACTTCAATACAGGCCTTGCCAGCTGCTGAGTCCCGATAGGTCTTAAGAGTAAGGGTTCCGTTGCCTTCCATGGCATCAATGGCATTAATTATAAGATTGATCAGGACCTGACAGAGTTGGTTTTTGTCGGCATTGACGAGAATCTGGCATTCGTCGAGGTCTTTAATGATTTTTATGTTCATAAAGAGCTTCTGGTCGCGAATCAGGCGCAGACCTTCGCCGATGAGGTTGTTCAGGTAAAAGATGTTTTTTGCCGGTCGGGTCTGACGACTGTAGGCAAGGAGGTTTTTGACGATGTCCTTGCATCGTTCGGCATCTTCGAGGATATAGCTGAGGTTACTGCTCAAAGGGTGAGTTGCCTCAAGTTTTTCCCGCATCAGATTGCCATAGAGCAGGATACTCGTCAGGGGATTATTTATCTCGTGAGCCACACCAGCTGCCAGCCGGCCCAGAGATGCCAGTTTTTCGGATTGAAAGAGCTGGCTCTCCGTTTCTTCCAGCTTTTTCTGGACGGCCTGTTTCTCCCGCAGATCATTAAAAATTGCTGCGGTAGCCGCCTCGTGCCCATCTTCGTAAATAATAGCAGCGGTCATTTCAACCGGTATCTGTTCACCCTTTTTGTTTATAATCTTGACCTGGGTGCTGGGGAGTTTACCCGCTCCCCCTAAATTTTTATCGCGAAGTTTTTTCATAATTTCGCGAGCTGTTCCGGGAGGATAAAAATCCTCAATATTGACTAAATTCGCATCCTGAACCGAGTAACCAAAAAGATTTTCGGCAGCTTTATTCATCAAGATGATTTCACCCTTGCGATCCGCAGCCATAATGGCACTGACAGAACTTTGTACGACTTTATCAATCAGTTCCCTGACATCACTGTATTTTTTCTCAAGATGTTTAATTTTCGTTATATCGCGAAGACTCTCAATGACATATTTAACCTCACCGTCGTTGCCAAAAATTGGGGCAAAGACCCTTTCTTCCCAGACTATCTCACCGTCTTCAGCAACATTTTTATGGACAACAGACTGATTTGCTTTTGATTGTAAGACGCGCTGGAGAGGGCAGTTGGAGCCCGAACAGGAAAGATGTTTCAGCGATTTGTCTTCAGAGAAAATCTCTTTACAGGTTCTGCCGACAATTTGCGTCTTGGTCGCGTTGTTTCGCTCGTAAAATTTTTTATTGGCAGCAAGTATGGTACTGTCGGTATTTAAAATAAGGGTTGGAAAAGACAGGGCGTCGAAGACCCCAACCCGCCAGTCAACTTCACTTATGTCAAAATCATTGGCTTCATTCATTGGCTTGCATGAGGTGCAGTGTTTAAGGAGCGGGGTGTTTGTTGAATCACAATTTTGTTGCTCGAGTATTTCGAATATTTTTCGTCGCCTGGTTCCTGCAATGATGGCTATATTCTCGTTGGAATAAGAAAGGTATCGGCGAGAATTTTAAAACCTTTGCGACCCTCATTTTCCGAAGTGACAAAATACATGCTGGTTCCGGCGCAACCAGAAACGAGAATATCGATGTCGTTTTTTCTGAGAGCGTTGAAGGCAATATCGACGATACCGTATCTATCCTGGAAATGAGGCCCAAATAGAAACAATACATCCACCGGCTGTTTCAGGGTGAATGCCGTGTTCTTTTCCTCTTTTATTAATGTATTTATAGTACTGCGCAATATGCCGGCATTTTCTAGGTCGAAGAGGATATGCAACTCTACTGTATTGCTGTTACCGGCGTGGCAGGTAACGAGTTCGAATCGTTTCAGAGATTGCTCCAGGCTGATAATTCGCCGACCCCAGAGCGCCATACTTGTCGCGGGAAAAAGGAGAATTGCCAGAGCGAGGTCAGCCTTTTCCGTGATGCCGTACACTTTAACCTGTTCTTCCCTGTATACTGCGATTGTTTCCACGTAGGTCTCTCCCAAAATGAAGGCTCACATTTGTATCTGGGTTACCCGAAAACCCTGGCGAAACGGAGCGTGATTATCCGGGAGAAGAAGAACGGCTTGTAGTTTTTCGGCAATGGTGTCGAGAAGTAAAAAATTTGTATTGAGCGCGATAGCTGAAATAGAAGTACTGAAAGAATAAACAGGAAAATCCCAGTTGCTGAAAAGGTCGATGATAAGACCCAGCAGCTTCAATTCGTTTCGGTGAGGAAAAAGGGTCAGTGTGCCGACGGACGGGATAATGTTAATGTGCTCATCTGGGAAAGCTGCAGCCTTGAGTATGTGTCGGATTGCATTGAACTCCGCACTCTCCACACAAAAAATAGTCTCAGGAGTTCTGGTAAACACCGAGTGACAGAGGAAAGGAATGTTAATATTTTTTTCAGCTATCAGATGCAGCAGGCGGCAAATGGAAGGATCGTCCGGGGACTTTTGGGCAACAGTTACTTGTATCAGTTCTTCACTGAATTTGATACCACCAATGCGAACTTTTTGGTCCCTTTCCATTGGTTTGCCCAAAAAGAAAAAGCTGTTCACTCCTGCAGAGCGTAAACCCGGCAGGAGAGAACAGCAGAAAAACTACAGATTGTCTTGAACAATTTCCATGAGCTTGTCGAGATCTATTGGCTTCGGTACGAAATCGTTAGCCAGAGTCGTCTTGCCACCCATATGAGTGTAATTGGTTGATTTTATGGCTTCGGTAACCGCTGTCAGCAGGATAATAACAATGCTTTTATATTGATCGGAATTTTTGAGTTCATCACACAAAGTATATCCGTCTTTTCGCGGCATCATGACATCGAGAATGATCAGATCAGGGCGTTCTTCCTTAATGCGATCCATGGCCTCAAAACCGTCATATGCTTTGGCAACACGAAAATTGGCGTTTTCCAACTTCATGGAGACCATTTCCACGAGATCGGTATCGTCATCTACCACAAGAATCAGTTTTTTATCGCTCATGTGTAATTCTCCTCCATCTGCTTATTGGTTGAAAAAGTCATATATTATTTATACCTGAGGTCGAGGAAGAAGTCCTGCTCTTTTACAAATTTCTTCAACTTTTTCTTCCCATTCAATGGCCATGATATGAAAACCGGCTACACCCTCTATTTTTTTCAGTCTTTCAATGGTTTCAACACAGATGGTGACGCCTTCTTCCGCCTGTTTTTCTTTGGGGACTGAAGCCATCCTGTCGACGATCTCCTTAGGCACATCCATTCCAGGTACCCTGTTGGCCATGTATCGAGCAGCGCCCAATGATTTGCAAGGGGTCACGCCGGCAAGGATATAGCATTTTTTATGCAGTCCTTTGGCGCGAACGCCTTCCATCCATTTTTCGAATTTATCGACATTGAAGATACATTGTGTCTGGATAAAATCGGCACCGGCCGCGATCTTCTTGGCCAGGCGCATAACTCTCAGCTCGAACGGGTCGGCAAAGGGGTTGGCGGCGGCACCAATAAACATTTTTGGTGCACCTTTGATTTCCGCACCACCCTGAAATATCCCTTTATCACGCATATCTCTGACCATCTGGATCATCTGGATGGAATCGATGTCGTGGACGTTCATGGCCATTGGATGGTCGCCGAATTTGGTATGGTCGCCGGAAAGACAGAGCATGGTGTCGATACCAAACGCATAGGCACCGATGATATCAGCCTGCATGGCCAATCTATTCCGATCTCGGCAGGTAACCTGAAACAGAGGGTTTAACCCCTGTTGTTTGATGATAACCGAAGCTGCCAGGCTGGACATGCGAACCATGGCTGTCTGGTTGTCGGTCACATTTACCGCATCGACAATACCCTCGAGGTATTTGGATTTGGTGACGACTTCTGCGAAATTTGATCCGCGTGGCGGCCCGCACTCCGAGGTAACTGCCAGATGTCCTGCTGCTAAAATTTTTTCTAATTTGCTTTCAGTTTTCATTCTGCCAAATCCTCTCTGATAATCTTTCTTGGACCACTGCCGCCACCCGTCCGCCAATCTTTAGCTGGAACGATATCCAGATATTTGTCCTGCAAACCAAGGGCTTTCAATCTGTCCCAGATAAGCTGCCATGCACAGTCTACGTCGTCACTGATTTCGCATTTCCCGCCGGTTGAACCGCCGCAGGGTCCGTTCATGAGTTGTTTGGCGCACCTGGCAATAGGACAGATACCGCCGGTAATTCCTAGAAGACAGTTGCCGCAACCCTGGCATCTCTCTGCCCACACACCCTGACGTTCGGAAGCACCCATAAAGGTGGTGTTAACCGCGGGAAATACCGGTTTGTCCTTAAAACGCATGGCTATCTGCTGGACGCCGCAGCCACAGGCCATGGACATGACCGCATCGGCACTGTCAATCATCGGTACCAGTTCTTCCACATACTCGGGGTCGCACTGTCTTTCCAACGTATGTTGCCGGATTTCAATGTTATTGCCGGCTTTCAGCATTGCCATCTGCAGGCCAGATGCGAGCAGTCCTACTTCTTTTCTGCCGCCTGCTGCGCAGACGGTGACACACTCATTGCAGCCAAGCAGGAGTATACGCTTGAAAGGCTTTATGTATTCAATAAGTTCTTCTAAAGGTTTTCGTTCAGCAGTGATCATGGTGGTTCACTCTCCTTATATTTTATACCGTCAACAGAAATACGATGTCGGTTACTGGGCTAGGGCTGTCCTTATGGGGCTGGGGCCGAGTTTACGGATTTTTTCGGTAATCTCTGTCGCCACCTGGGCGAAGCGGTGTCCCATACCTGCGGACACATTGACCATTTCCAGCCGTTCGCTTTCGATGCCTATTTCTTCAAGATATTTTTTGACAAAGTCGATTCGTCGTGCCGCCCTTATGTTGCCATTTTTAAAGTGACAATCACCTTCCAGGCAGCCCGCAACATAGACACCGTCCGCCCCTTTTTCAAAAGCAGTGACGATATGCAGCGCATCGATCTTACCAGAACAGGGGATCTGAACGATTTTGACATTCGGCGGATATGGCAGACGTTGGCTTCCGGCCATGTCTGCGGCAGTATAGGCACAGTAGTGGCAGCAGAAAGCTACTATTACCGGTTCAAAATTTTCCATTATGCATTTATCCTTTCAAAAAGTTGTTCTACCTTTGCAAGAATTCTGTCGTCTTCAAATTGCATCAGTTGAATGGCTTTGGCCG
>JBBRDD010000057.1:0-24259 GCA_038204235.1 Desulfobulbales bacterium | reverse complement strand
GAGGTCGTAAAAATGGCACTTAAGGTACTGGTTGTAGATGACGATGAAATGATACTCGAAATATTGGAATACATGCTAAAATCAAAAGGCTACGACATCACCAAGGCCACTGATGGAGAACAGGCTATCAGAGAATTGAATGCTGAAGATTTTGATCTGGTCATTACTGATCTTCAAATGGGCTCAACAAGCGGGTTCGACGTAATCCGGAAAGCAAAGGATATCAATTTTAACACAACAGTTATTATGATAACGGGTAGTTGTGACTCGGAAGATAGAATCGAAGCTTTTCACCACGGAGTCGATGATTATTTACTCAAACCATTTTCTCCTAGTGATTTACTTATAAGTATACAATTTCAGGAATATAAACAATTTGTTACGTCTGCATCTGCCATAGAGAGAGAGCTCCGAGCATCCAATGTGTCAGGATAATTTACAAAGTGTAAAACAATTTTTCACTTTCCAAGGGTGTCGATCCTTCTGTTCAAGAATAAAAAGGACAGAATTATGTATAAAAGGCAAGATACCTTTTCCTATCAATTTTGACCGGCGGTAGTCCCACAAAAGATAATTCCAGCATCAACAAAAGAGATTTCCTGATAGAAGCACGGTGTGACTTGGTGCTTCTACCAGGAATTTTTTCATCACACCTTCATTTGTTCCCCTAAACCTTAGATAATCTGAAAGAAACTTGGATGTGACGGAAGCAAAATTGTATATTAGCGCATTTTTCGGCAAAGAGTTACACAGCTACCCTGATAAATCATCTTTGGTTTTACTTCTCAAAGAGTTTGTAACCATTCCTTTCCCTCAGCGTTGATTAAATAAGTGAATGAGTGCAGCTCTATCTGGATATATTCATGTTAAACCGGATGGTCCGGTTGCCTGTCCAGATCAAAATTAAAGGAGGATTACCATGAAGTTAACCTTAAAAATCAGCAAAATATTAATTACCTGTGTATCTGTTCTTTTCCTCACAGCACCGCTACTGGCAGGTAATGGCCCCGGAGACGGTACAGGCAATGATGGCGACGGACCAGCGGATGGAACCGGCAATGGCCCAGGAGATTGTTCAACATCAATTCAGCAATCCAATGACCTTCTGTTACTTGCAGGAAATGGCAATCAAGGCAGTGGCGATAATGGCGGGAACGGTCCCGGAGACGGTACAGGTAATGACGGTGATGGACCGGGGGATGGAACCGGCAATGGCCCAGGCGATTGTTCAACATCAATTCAGCAACCCAATGACCTTCTGTTACTTGCAGGAAATGGCAATCAAGGCAGTGGCGATAATGGCGGGAACGGTCCTGGAGACGGTACAGGTACTGGCGGCGACGGACCAGGGGATGGAACTGGCAATGGCCCAGGCGATTGTTCAACATCAATTCAGCAATCCAATGACCTTCTGTTACTTGCTGGAAATGGCAATCAAGGCAGTGGCGATAATGGCGGGAACGGGCCCGGAGACGGGACAGGCAATGGCGGCGACGGACCAGGGGATGGAACCGGCTCTGGCCCGGGAGATTGTTAAACTGCAATTCAGTAATCCAATGATCATCTGTTTCTGGTAGGGAATGGCAATCAAGGCAGTGGCGATAATGGCGGGAACGGCACCGGAGACCAGACAAGTAATGATGGTGACGGACCGCAGGATGAACCGGCTACGGCAGCTGATAACATAATAATGCTGCAGAGTGTAAGTGCAATTGAGGAGATGAACGCCTACCCCCTAACCCCCCAACAAATACTTCCATGCAAACCCACCAAGGGAAATCACATCACTACGGTTGAAAACGTTATTTCCATTACCGGCGGTTGAAATAAAAAATAAAAACCGATGAAAACCTTTATCCATAGGCGTTCATCGGTTTTTATTTTGTAACACTAAAATCAGCGCTTTTGCAAAAGTTTGCAATTCCTTGCAAACTTTGCAATAGGCAGTTCTCCCTTCATCCCCAATTACAGCAATGGTTCAGGCCCTCATTGCCATCACTCACTAATTGCAAAAAACAGCTCCAAACGCGTCGAAGGAGGGGTGAGGTGGAGTGAATTTTTTTCTGGGTTTGGAATTTTTTTTCATTCCCCCTTGTATTTGCTCCCTTCAACTTGAGATACCAAATTCGCTAATGACATCGATATCCTAAAAGGCACCAAGTATTGTCTTTTAGGAAATTCGTTTTCAATATATACTTGTATCTGAGGTCGAGACAGGCTCATAAGAGGCACACTTTTGCAAACAAAAAAACTTTTAATATGAATGAATTAAAGAATATTGAAGCTGAAATACTACAACTTGAAAGTGACCTCATTGATAAGCGGCAGCGCCTCGAAGCATTAAAGTATCAATTAGGGCAGGGATCGCACAGACAAAGTAATTGCCAATCTATTCAAACTTATGACAGCCGTATTGAAACTCAACATCTGAGAGGTTTGAAAAAGATATTTGACGCAATTCCCGAGCCCATCATGATCATCAACCGCGATTTTACAGTCGCTATGGCCAATCGAATCATATGGGAATCCACGCTCGACAGCCAGCCGGGCCAGTGTCCTACCTGCCATCAATTGACTCACAATCTCGACAGGCCGTGTTCTGGTGTGACACATCCATGCCCGGTTCAAGAAGTTTTACGAACCAAATCACCATCTCGGGTTGAACATGTACACTACGATAAAAATGGACGAGCGTTGTATGTTGAAATCATTGCGGCTCCAATTTTCGACGAAAATGAAAACATTGTGCAAATAATTGAAATTTGCAGAGATGTCAGTGATAGAAAATGGAATGAGATTGCAATTTCAAATCAGCTCGAATTCCTGAAAACCCTTGTTGAAACTATCCCTAGTCCGATTTTCTACAAAGATGCTGAAGGAGTGTATTTAGGCTGTAACACGGCATTCGAGAAGGTTCTGGGACTGTCCAAAGAGGCCATTGTTGGTAAGACGGCATATGAAATCTCTCCAAAAGAATTAGCCGATCGTTATCATGCTGCAGACCGCGCGCTTATGGAAAACAAAGGCACGCAGGAGTACGAAGCCCAGGTTCTATTTTCTGACAACAGCTTGCATGAAGTAGTTTTTAATAAAGCCACATATATGAAAAGTGACGGATCAGTGGGCGGCTTAGTTGGTGTTATGGTCGATATCACGAGTGCCAAACGTACTGCCAAAGCACTTGAGAAGAGCGTGTCTCGTTTCAATGCATTTATGGACAATCTCCCGGCATTAGCATTCGTAAAGGACCAATATGGAAAATATGTCTATCTGAATCGTGCAGTGGAATCTTTTTACAACCAGACTGCAGAGCAACGTTTGGGAAAAACCGACTATGAACTCTGGCCCTCTACGATTGCCGAAACCATTGTCAGCAACGATCAAAAAGTTTTGACGAAAGACAGAGTGTTGCGAACCCAGGAAAATGTTGAGATTGAGGGACGATTGAAGCATCATTTGGTTGTAAAATTTCCTATCACCGAGGAAAACCAGCCATCGCTGTTAGCAGGAGTTGCCATTGATATAACTGACTGGCGGGAATCCGAGAAAGAAAGAGAGGCATTACAACGTCGGTTGGAAACCAGCCATCGCATGGAAGCATTAGGAACCTTGGCTGGTGGTATTGCACACGATTTCAACAATATTCTCACTGCTATTCTAGGTTATGCTGAGTTGGCGGCGATGAGTTCGGCACAATATCCAGACATACGTAACTATCTTACCCATGTATTAACAGCAAGCAATCGCGCCAAAGAATTGGTTTCGCAAATCCTAGCGTTTAGCCGTCAAAGCAACGAACAGCCGCGGCCTGTTATTATTAGACCTATCGTAGAAGAAGCCTTGAAATTAATTCGGGCTACACTGCCAACAACTATAAGACTTGAGCATAATCTCGATTCCAACGGCGCCACCATGGCGGACCCTACCCATTTACATCAAATTGTGATGAATCTCTGTACCAATGCCAACTATGCCATGAAAGATGGTGGAGGTACTCTAAAGGTCAATTTATCCACAATGCAAATTGAGCCTTTTCACGCCCGGCATTACCCTAATCTTGCTGTAGGACACTATATTAGATTAACCGTTGGCGATACGGGCATTGGTATCTCCCCAAAAGATCTTGAACATATTTTCGAGCCATTCTACAGTACCAAATCGAAAGAAGACGGATCAGGTATGGGGCTCTCCGTAGTGCATGGTATCGTCAAATCCTGTAACGGGACAATCAGCGTGAAAAGTAAATTGGGTGAAGGTTCGTGCTTCGAGGTGTATCTACCGCGAATAGAAGCCGAAATTTTACAGAATGTAGAGGAAGAGAGTCAACTACCAATCGGCAGAGAACGAATTCTTTTTGTTGATGATGAAAAAATGCAGACCGAACTGGCAGGGGACGCTCTCAGCCGATTGGGTTATGACGCCACTACGTTTACCGACAGCACTCAAGCACTGTCGCATTTCATTAAACATCCAGATAATTGGGATTTAGTGATAACGGATATGTCCATGCCAGGAATAACAGGAGATGTCTTAGGGAGACAAATCAAGTCAATTCGGCCGGACATGCGAATGATCATTTGTACTGGATATAGTGAAACCTTAAACGAAGAACGTGCGAAAGAAATTGGTTTTTCTGCCTTTATCTTAAAACCATTGATCATAAAAGAATTGGCCCGGTTGATTAGGAGAATTTTAGACCAATCTCTTTAAGACAAATAGAGCCCCCACCCCTTTTTAACATCGAGATTGTCAAATAATGTGGGCACAGAATTGTTTTGATTGCGGGCCATTACGAATAGCCACTTCGACTATGCGGCAAGATCGGTTATATCCTCCATCAAATCCTTTTATTTGATTTTCTGATCAAGGTCATGTTATTACATTTTTTCTTATCTTATCCCTTTGGGGAAAATTCGACGAAAATTTTTCTGAGAAGAAATGTTGCCAACTTAAATTAAAAATTAAAAGAAGGACAAAGAATCTATGTCAAAGGGATTATTAGAGATTATTGTGGAGTGTGAAGATGGGACGGATCCACGCTGCGTCGACAACGATGGTCTTTTTACTATTGAAGTTGAAAGGGATAATTTGACAGATGATCAAATTCAACAGATGGAGGATGAACAAGAGGAAAATGGGTTTGTTAGTCTGGAGACTCTTGAAGAGATTCGAGAAACTATTGGCGATGATGAATGGGCAGGTGAAACTTCATGCACTTTTTGTGGATCTGATTTTGATTACCTTGTATCTGACTCAGATTAGTTTCACGGTCGAAAGTGACAAGGGGCCTTTTAATGAGTGGCCCTGTTAACATTCATATGTTTGTCAATAAGTCTCGTTTGACCTCGATGTAATTTTCTTGTTAGTGCTTTTCTATCAGATGTACTGGCTATAGCCATCAATTTTTACTTTTAATCTTTCCGCAAGAAATAGATTTGCTTCTCCAAGTTGCTCCAAAATACAACACGCCTCATCTCTGTATTTTGACATTTTATCCTTGTTCCAGTGCCTTGGCGGTGGTTGTAGATTTGTAATTCGGTCACACAATTTAACCATCCAAACTTCTTTTGGTTGCTGCTTAATTCTATGAAGACTGTCGTCCATTTGTTCTTTTTTTGTGGGTAACTCTATGTTTTTACTTAGCGACATAACCCCATTTGCCACTTCTGGCCCAAACTCGCTTTTAATTTCTTCATATGTGGCTTGTGTGTCTTCAATTGAATCATGCAGCACAGCACAAAGAATAAGTAGATTGGGCTTTTCAATGTTTGGATTGTTCGCAATTGCTGCAGCTGCTTCCATGCTAACGAGGCCCAGGTGATTGATATATGAAATATTACTACCAGGGATCGTTTGCCCAAGATGAATGGTAGAAGCAAAATTCCATGCCTTTAAATATGTATCTTGATTCCAAATGCACGGTATATTCATTTAGTTTATTAGAGCCTAATAAGTTATTAACCGGTTTCTGGTAATCGTTCAGGAGTACCAAAATCCTCACTTAAAGATTACCTTTTTTATGCTTCAGCTAAGTGGTAATCATGCAACATTAGAAACCTAAATTCCCGGGTTATTGTAACGAGGCAGGTGGCTTAACGCCCAATTTGGTATAGAGGTCTACCTGGCGTTTTGTCGTTTCGCCAACGTGCAGCAACTGACCTGGCACTTCAAAGCATTCAATAAGGTCGAACTCATCCATAATATCCTGCATTGTGTAGTCCTTGAACAGGTTGTTCTCCTGCATTTTCTTTGTGATGGAGGATAAAAAGATAAGGGCGACGAACTGTACGAAAAGCTTGCCATCAAGACTTTGTTCCGATGAAACTGCCATTCGACGAAGGTTCAGCCGCTCCTTTAGATTATCGAAGGCTTTTTCAACCTGGTCCTTGTTTCGATATATTTCCAGCGCCTCCACAGAATTCTTTATCTCGTTGCTCAAAAGGGCAAAATAACCGTAATTGCGTTTCGCCTCGGCCAGGGCCTCCTCTTTAGCTTTGACCTTGGTACCGCGGACTGGTGTGCTTTTCAGTTCAAAATATTTGGCATACTGCTTTTCATGATCTGGATGCCGTTGTCCGCTCTCCAATTCTTCCTGCCAATTAACCAATCGATTGTTGAAGGATTTTTCATCCTCGAGGGTCCGCTCGGGGGAATAATAGAGATGAAGATACATTCGACGATCTGCTGTGATTGTGTCACCTTTGTAAGGGCGATCCTGGACATAGTTCCAGGTGACCGGCAAGGAATAACTATAGAGTTGGTAGGCCTGGCTGTAATGAGTCCAGCTGCGCATCGTGTCCCGAACAGTATCCAGATGTGTTGTCACCAGTTTCAGCGACAGCTTGGCGGCAATGAGAAACTTCAGATGATGCCGGTACATATCGTTGATGTTGGCCGCACTGAAGAAGCCGCGATCCAGGACTACTTTGATCTTCTCATATCCCAGCGTGTTCATGTCGGCCAGCAGTTTCCTCAGGGTTTTCACGTCGGGGATATTTCCCGCCAGCTTCCGGTAATAAAAGGGAAGTCGAGATTGTTGTCCGAAAAGCAGGCTCAGATTTATTTGTGCCAGGTGCTCATGATCTTTGTTTTTACCGTAACGGACTTGCCTGAGGCACTTTGAATAACTGGAGACAGACGTACTGTCATACGCCAGGTATTCCTGGTCCACGCGGCGTTTGCCCTGAAGTCGAAAGAAGCGTTGCCTGGCTTCCTCGCTAATGGATGCGAAGAGTTCGCTGCTTCTCTGGGAGGAGATAAGGCTGCCGTGGGGGTGCCGGTGGACTGCTGCCCAGCGGGGAAAACGACTCAGGGGATTCCTGTCCTCCAAGATCAGATAATAGGCGATGGATAAAATCTGGCGGTAACTATTAGGAAAGCACTTCTGCAAATCCTCCGCAACTCCGGTCTCCTCTCCGATTTTGTCGAAGAGATATGTCGCTCCATAAAAGCTGCGGGCAAACTGAGTGAACGGCACCGGTCCCCGTTTGGTTTTCCGCTCAACAACCGGTGTATTCCTTTTTCGGGTAGGAATGATCTTCTGGGTCTCGGGATCCAACCGTCCGATGCATTTGCGTTTCGCCCGAGACTGCTGCTTTTCCTTGTCCCAATAAGAAATTGACTCGTATGCGTAGATGATCCCAGTCTTTTTACTGGTCTGGTATACGATAGCTGCCATTTATGCCTCCTATTTCATCGTTACAACAAATATACATTGTAACGATGAAATGGGCAAGGAAAATCGCCATTAAGAGGCTAATAATCTGTGATTATTATTACTTCATCGTTATATCTTTCCGGGAACTCAGGTTAAAAGTGATCGAGAGTTTGCGGCATTTCTTTGGTTAGTTCCACGGCAGAGTGGAACGGGTGGTAGAATTAAACTACTTGGCATAAGCAAACGAGGTGATGTGTATCTGCGTACACTGCTGATCCACGGTGCACGATCAGTAATTCAGCATCAGAAGCAGAATGCACCATGGCTGGAAAAATTGCTGTTGCGACGACCACGCAATGTAGTGGCGGTGGCTTTGGCCAATAAGATGGCTCGTACGATATGGGCCTTACTGGCCTATGATCGGACGTTTGAGAAGGACTACGCCGCCGCGATTGCGGCATAAAAGAGAAAGCTCAACAATAAGGAATAAAGACAACTAAGAGGTTGCGTAGGTTGATAAATGAATGATGGCGGAACAGGTCGGACCGCGAGGGAGCAAACCTGACAGATATCAAGTCCTTCGAGGACATTTAGGAGTTGAGGACTCTCTCGGCGAATTCCATTAGGGCCAGCAGGCTTATGGTCTGCATTAAAGGCCGGATATAAGACTGCAGCCAGATCTTAAACGCCAACATCAAGTATCACTTGCAACACGGGAGACGTCCATATAAGCTATCTGGACTCCGATCGCTGTTAATCTCGAATATAAATATTTGAATTATATTTATAAAAATGTCCCCATTTCTCTGTATTTTCTTGATTCGAGACTGCAATTCTTTCAAGATATCAATTCAAATAGTCACATTGGGCGACACCGTTTAGTTAAGTCAACTATGTCATAATTTACGTTCTTTTCTTGATTTGAAAGAGATAGGTTCGAACAGTTCGATCACAGCTCCAGAAGAGTCTTTAAACGATTGCCACTTCGGATCTATTGAAGAGTCATCGACAATTTGTATTCGGTTAAGCGAGTCGAAGACACGCTCACCAGTAAAGTCAATTACGGCATTCATCTTCCTTGAATTGACATCGACTACGAGGGTACCCAGATAGTAAATATTTCCTGATGTTGCCAATAAACGGTATCCAGGATAACTAAATCCATTCACCTGCCAGAATACACCGCTGTTACGCATAAGCATCGGCTGCCCGACCGGACACATACCGCCTCCCAACAAGGCGATTTCATACTCTCCTTCGGGTAACTGCCATGAGAATGCGCCGGTAGTATCGACCATGGGGGTTTCGTAATACTCGCCGTCTGAGAATCGAAACAGACGCATGACAGGTCGGTTGAGAAGGTTGTACTTCAATTCCTTGCCATCGACAATAAACCGAACCCTTCCAACAACGATTCCTTTATCGGCAGGTGGTGCTTTGGTAGCATCGACTGATCGGATGGCTCCAATTTTTAAGCCACAACTCGTAAGCAATATAAATGTCAACGATGCATATAAAAGACACTTAATTAGACCCAAATGAGATCTCCATCTATGTTAACAAGTAATTCCGCAGTTTATGTGAAACATTTCAGAATGACGGTTATATGGAGTGATGACCTAATTTTCACAGACCTTATCAGAATCCTTCGATGGTCCACATATTTCCAATACATCATAACTTCAAATTATCGTAATTTAGAACAATCAAACCGTTGTGGGATTTCATTATTCGGCACCGGCGAAATTCCAAATGACCTTGGGAATTGACGATAAAGGTAAATTCACGTGAGCCGCGTCCCGCAAGCACTTCTTCGCGGAACTGGTGGAAGCGTTCGGTGAAGCCATCAACAAAGTGAGATGGTAAAAATGTATCCATCAGTTCATCAGGCTTGGGATGGGTGCTGTTGAGCAGGTCTTTTATCCGTCCGTCCTGATCTATCAAAATAACGAGGTCAGAAAATTTATGATAAATAGAGTCCGGAGCTATTGTTAGGTCCCGTTCTTCAGTCTTTCGAACCCCAAATCCTCTTTAGTTTCACATCTTCTTTCTTTGCTTCTTCTCTCGATACCGTCCCACTTGGCAGCGGTTGCTTTAGCAGCTTCATGGGCACCGGTTATGTAGGTATCCACCATATCAAAGACCTTGGGGCTGATCTTTTCCAATTCGATCAACCGACTGGTGATCGTTCTACCGCGTGTCTGGTCTTTAAAGTTAACATCATCGCTGACTTTGACACTGTCAGTCCCACCCCACAATAAATAGTCAACTGACCTACCCGTTGCCCTTGATACAGCTACAATGTATTCGAGGGATGGCTTTTGCTTTACTCTACCGTGTACGTTGGTAACGACATTTCGATTGACTCCCAACATATCAGCCCAAACAGAAGGTTTTATGCCTTTTTTCTCTTGGTCTATCCTTTCTCTAATTTCATCAAAATTTATATCGATTTCTATTTTTGACATATGAGCTGTACTTTTCCTTTGACATTAATACATGATGGCTGTATTTGTAATTAGGTTAACCATTAACTCAACGCAAAAAACAAAAAAGAGGGCCACTATGAAAAAGCCAATGACTCCAACCGAAATCAAAAAAGCCCTGTCTATGGCCGGACATTCCAAAGCTGACATAGCTGTAGGCTGTGAAGTATCAAAATCACACGTTCATAGGGTGATAAATAACACTGTCACTAGCCACCGGGTCAGGTGCTACATTGCCCAAAAAATTAAAAGACCGGTGGAAGAAGTTTGGTCCATTGTCAAAAACCCCACCAAGCCAGGTCCAAAGCCTATTTGGGACCACCAAAAAAGAATAGCCAATAATTACGTCAATTGTCCTTTTTAAGCAACATCTTTCCATTGCCTAGCACAGGAAAAACGCCCTCGCATTGTAAATAAGATACTAATATTACGCAAATATATACATTAAATCGGGAGGAATAACCATGTACACCCAAGAACAAATAAAAGTACTCAAAATCACGCAGGAAACAGTCAAGGAACATGGTGTCAAAGCGCTTGCATTCACCCTCAATATAACCCCGCAAACTCTATATTCGGACATTGATCCTAACAGCATAGGCCGCAGGACCAACAAACTTGGACTTCTTGACTGGCTCGTTACCCTGAGAGAAACACAAGACTTTTCAATCGAATCAGCCTGCCAATCCCTCCCCCACCTGAAGAAATGAACAACATGAGCTGGATGGAGTTTTGCGCCACTATCGCCAAGGAATCAGGCGAAGCGGTTGCCGAACTTGCCACGGCCATAATCAGCGGAAACATGGACGATTCCGACATGGCCAGATGTGAAAAAGAAGCCATGGACGCACTCGAGGCTTTCGCCGGTTTTTACCTGTCGCTGAAGAGTTGCCGAGCACAAAGAAAAAAACCGTTTTAATTGATCACCGAAAAGGAAACCACCATGCAAGACCCCCTTGTCGCCGACACTGAAGCGCATATCAAATACATAAAGAAGGTCCTGGCTGGAAACGATGGCACTATCAAATTTTTACGGTTGAACCTTGGCCTAAATGATGTCGAAGTGCCGACTATAAAAGAATTTCTTATGGCACTGGATGCCGCAAAGACGGATCAAGACCACTTAATGCTTCTCGCCTATTTATATACAGCAGCAAGGCGCGAGGAATTGTTTCGTTTGCGCTGGAAAGATGTTGATTTTAAAAACAACCAAATCAGACTTGCCTGCAGGAAAAATAAGGACGGTGAGTGGTGGTACGACTGGATCACGCTGGATGAAAGGTTGATGGGTCCACTTCGAGCCCATCAAAAAATAACTGGGCTGCAGGGATTTGTATTTTTGAATCAGCAAGGAAGCGAGCATCCAAAATACTGGATTCCATATCAGTCGAGGCAGCATTGGTTAAAAGGGTTGTGTGAAGATGCCGGCGTTAAGCAATTCGGGTTCCATGGCATCCGCCATCTCTGTGCATCGATTCTAGCAGCGGAAAACGTGCCACTGGTGAAAATACAGAATCATTTGCGGCACAGACACCTGACTACAACACAGAGATATATTCACAATATGAATAGGCAAGAAAATCTGGCAGTGCTTAAAGCGCTCCCCGATTTGGAAGGTAATTTGAAGAGAGGGCCCATCAACGAAAAACAGGCACTTAACGAAATTCGCTAAGTGCCTGTTTTTACTTGGCGTCCCCAACCGGATTTGAACCGGTGTTGTCGGCGTGAAAGGCCGATGTCCTGGACCTGACTAGACGATGGGGACAAAATTCTATGGTGGGTCGTGCGCGATTCGAACGCGCGACTCTCTGATTAAAAGTCAGATACTCTACCGGCTGAGTTAACGACCCATGGAGGAAGTCTTTATACATGGTCGGCAATAATGTGTCAATAAGTTTTTTGCCTCTTTTGTTCTTTTATCATCTGGATCCGAATTGGTCAAGGATCGTCGAACATTTGCTTCATTGCCAAAGGCAACAGTATAAAAAAGTTGAGACCCTGAGCAGGGAATGCTATATGAGAGAGCAGCATTAGATTTCAACGGGCAGCTGATGTTCAGCCTGTTGTTTGTGTTGACGAACAGAATAACCGTAGTGGGCATCTGCCTTTCTGCTGTTTATATAATTTACACCAATCTCTACCAAACGGTTTTATATGGGTTTATTGAAGGGTTCAGCAAGTTTTGTGCGTTTTTCCGTGCTGGGTGAGTTGCCGGAAAAAACCTTGGATTTTATCGCCGAGAGGATAATGGCCTTTTCCTTTCAGGATATTGATGACACCTATGATGAATACTCCATAGGCTGGGTTTCTATTTTGAATATGTTTGATTCTCAGTTTAAGTATGCCTCGTATGCTGCCGGGGATTATATTACCCTGACCCTGCGCATTGACGAGAGGAAGGTCTCTCCGGCGATCCTGAAAAAGGTCATCCAGAAGGAAGAGGAGAGGGTGCGCCTGGAACGCCAGCTGCCGAAGTTGAGCAGGGCTATGAAGGTTGAAGTGAAAGAACGAGTCAGTGTCGACCTTATGCGTAAAGCGATACCGATACCGTCGATTTTTGAACTTTGCTGGAGTCTTAGCGAGATGACCCTGGTCTTTTTTTCAACGAATAAAAAAGTGCATGCTGTTTTGGAAGATTTCTTTAAAGAGAGTTTCGGCCTGCTTATTCGGCAGCAGATTCCCTACACAACAGCAGAGCATCTGCTCGATGAAGAGCAGTTGGCGGTATTGGAGAGGATATCTCCTGATATCTTCGTCTAAGTGCGCAGTAAAAATTCTTCATTGTACGCGCCCTTTATCTCAAGGACACTTTGTAGCTCAAAGGAGCTTCCTGCGGGCGAACATGAAATTTTTAATTGAGTCTCCAGTAATTAAATAGGTGATAAGAACGTGATGGATTTAGTCGATCTGATTGTTGAAAAGCGATTTCTGGGGCAGGAGTTTCTGACCTGGCTCTGGTTTAAAAGTGAAGAACGCGGCGGCAGTGTTGAGCTTCCGGGAGAAGGGGACATAACGGTCGTTTTTGAAAAACACATGCTGCTTGAATCCGGGGAAGGGGAGTCGACTGAAAAAATTGTCTGTACCGGCCTGCAGGCTGAACTGCAGGAGGCTCGAACCGGCCTGCGGATGGGCAAAAAACTTGAGCAGGCCCGAATTGTCATCGGTCATAATGACTATGAGTACAGTTTTACCCTGGCCGCAGCTCTGATGGAATTTCGAGCTGTGCGTCTGCCCAAAACCGAAACGACAGAACAGGATAAAAGTGAGAACCCCGAAGAAATTGAAGGGATGACCCTGGAGCGTATCTATCTTTTTGAAGAGCTCATCAAGTTGGTTAACGGGCTGTTCAGAATGTTTCTCAATGTACGTCTGGGTGCGGAGTGGCGTGATGAGTTGCAGAAAATCCGGGCCTGGGTGGCAAAATCAACTGTAATCGATGTGGAAGAACAATTAACGTAAACAGAACATGCAGGGACGCCATGGAGTTTGAAACAGTAATCGGGCTGGAGATTCATGCCCAGTTGAAAACAGCGACGAAGATTTTTTGTGGGTGTTCGACGAAATTTGGTGCGCCGCCGAACAGCCACACCTGTCCGATCTGTCTGGGAATGCCCGGGGTTTTGCCGGTGCTCAATAAAAAGGTTGTTGAGTTCGCCATAAAATTCGGGCTGGCCACCAATGCAGAAATCAACCGTTTCAGCCAGTTTGCCCGGAAAAACTATTTTTATCCGGACCTGCCCAAAGGCTATCAGACGTCACAGTTTGATCTGCCGATTATTGGCTGCGGCGAGATCGAAATAGAGGTGGACGGGCAGAAAAGAACCATCGGCATAACCCGTGCCCATATGGAAGAGGATGCGGGTAAACTGATCCACGACGAGTTCGAACCGGTCTCCCATGTCGATCTGAACCGGACCGGCACCCCGCTGTTGGAAATCGTTTCGGAACCTGATATTCGAAGTCCTGCCGAAGCTGCTGCCTACCTGAAAAAAATCCATGCCATTCTTCGCTATCTGGATATCTGCGACGGCAATATGCAGGAGGGGAGCTTTCGCTGCGATGCCAATATTTCCCTTCGGCCGGTCGGTCAGGACGAGCTGGGTACCCGGACCGAACTGAAGAACATGAACTCGTTTCGAAACGTTCAGAGTGCCCTGGAGTTTGAGGTTCGCCGGCAGAGGGATATTCTGCTTGAAGGCGGAACCATCGTCCAGGAGACGCTGCTCTGGAATCCCGACAAAAACTGCTCGGAATCGATGCGGGGTAAAGAAGATGCCCATGATTACCGCTATTTTCCCTGCCCGGACCTGGTACCGGTTGAGATCAGCGAGGAGTGGATTGAAGAAGTGCGTCGCTCGCTGCCGGAACTCCCCGATCAGCGCAAAGCCCGATTTATTGAACAGTACGACCTGCCGGAGTATGATGCCGTCCTCTTGACAGCAGATCGTGAAGTGGCCGAATATTTTGAAGAAACGATCAAGGGCGGGGCGCACGCCAAAAAAGCCTCCAACTGGATCATGACGGAGCTGATGCGGGAGTTGAAGGGGGAAGAAATATCTTCCTGCAAGGTGAGTCCATCGCAGCTGGCTGCTCTGCTCACGATGGTGGAGAAAAACACCATCAGCGGCAAAATTGCCAAGACCGTTTTTACTGACATGATGGCCAGCGGATGCGATCCGGCAACGATTGTCAAAGAGAAAAACCTGGTCCAGGTGTCCGATGTTGGAGAACTCCTGGCGCTGGTCAAGGAGATTGTCGCTGCCAACCCGGTTCAGGCAGAAGATTATCGCGCAGGAAAAAGTAAATTAATGGGCTTTTTTGTCGGTCAGCTGATGCAGAAAACCAAGGGGCAGGCTAATCCGCAACTGGCCAATGAACTCTTTTCCAAAGAGCTTGGCGGCTAAAAAAGGCATAGGTAGTGGATAAGGAACTTTGGCAGAAAAAGGGAGAGGGCCATCGGGCTCGACTACGTGATCGGTTTCTGGCCAGAGGTCTTGACGGGTTAAGCGATGCGGAAATTCTGGAACTGCTGTTATCTTTCGGCACCCCACGAACCGACTGCAAGGAACCGGCCCGCCTGCTGCTGCAAAAATACGGCTGTTTTGCCAAGGTCTTTGAAGCACCGGTTGCCTCGCTTCAAGAGGTCAAGGGGATCGGGCCGAAGAACGGTTTTGCCATTCATTTTATCCATGCGGTGGCCAGCTATTATCTTAAGGAAAGACTGCACGGCAAGCGCTTTCTCCATTCTTCCCGGGAAGTGGCCGACTATCTGATTCATTCGATGCGCGGCCTGAAAAAAGAAGTTTTTACCGTCATCTTTCTTGATTCCTCCCATGCCATAATCGATTCGGAGATCGTCGCCGAAGGCACCCTGAATGTCAATACTGTCTACCCCAGGGAGATCATCAAACGGGCCCTTGAATTTCACGCCGCGGCCCTGATTATCGCCCACAATCATCCGTCAGGCAGTCTGCAGCCGTCGACCCAGGATATCAAACTGACCAAAACCCTTGCTCTGCTCTGCCACTACATGCAGCTGCAGCTGCTGGATCATCTGATTATCGGCGATGGATCATATAGTTTTGCCGACAACGGGTTGATGGACTCGGTCAGAGTGGAGTGTCAGACCGCTATGGACACCTTTAACCGCTCATGACTGCGCTGTATCTGCATATTCCGTTTTGCCGCAGCAAGTGCCACTATTGTTCCTTCAGCTCCTGTGCCGGGGCACAGGAGCTGTATGGGCCGTATGTTGACGCCCTGATCATGGAACTGACCCGGCTTGCCGAACAGCATAGAGCAACATCAACAGACGGACTTGACACGATGTTTATCGGCGGGGGAACCCCCACCTGCCTGCCGGTTGAATTATTGCAAAGGGTGATCCGCTCCTCGCTTGATCTTTTTGGCACCGTGGCCGGTGCGGAAATCAGTGTGGAAGCCAATCCCGGCACCGTTGATAGAAGGTATTTCGAAACACTTCTTGATGCCGGAGTAAACCGGCTCTCTCTTGGCGTGCAGTCGTTTGATGACCCCGAACTTGCATTAATTGGACGGATCCATAACGGGCAGAAGGCTTGCTCGGCAATCGAGGCGGCCCGAGTCGCCGGTTTCACCAATGTAAGTATGGATCTGATGTTCGGGCTGCCCGGCCAGACCCCGGCCTCCTGGCGAAATTCTCTGGCAAAAGCGCTCTCCTTTAACCCGCAACATCTCTCTTTATATCAATTGACGATTGAGGCCGACACCCGGTTTGATGTTTTTATGCAAAACCACACCATCAGCCTGCCGGCAGAAGATGACATCGTGGCAATGGATGACATCACCACAAAACTGTGCGGTTCTGCCGGACTTCGTCTCTATGAGACCTCAAATTACGCAGCAGAAGGGTACCAATGCCGGCATAATGTCAATTATTGGCTGAATAACGATTACCTGGCTGCCGGGGCCGCCGCGGTAAGCTGCCGGCTCGGAATGCGGGAGCGGCGCATTGCCGATCCTGGTGAGTATATCCGCCGGATAAACCGGCAGGAATCGGTTGTGGTAGAAACAGAACATCTTGCCCGGGAAGATTCCTTTCGCGAAACGGTGATCATGGGACTGCGCCTGGTGCAAGGGGTCTCGCGGTCCACTTTATATGAACGATACGGGATGGAGCTTAGCGAGTATTATGGCGTCATCCTGAAAAAGCTGCTCGATCCGGGCTTTGTCGAGTTAACGGCAACCCACCTCCGCATCACTGCAAAGGGATGGCCGCTTGCCAATCAAATCATGGCCGAGCTCGTCTGATTGCCATAAATATATGAAAAAGGACACTTTTCTTCGGGCTCTTACCATTGAAACTGGAGATGTGGTGTGTTGTGTCGGGGCTGGCGGGAAGACTTCACTCATGTTTCATCTGGCCCAGGAAGCCAAGGAGCTGGGGTTGAAGGTCCTGGTAACTACCACGACGAAAATATTTATCCCGGATACCGGGCAGTATGATACCCTTGATCTGAGCGGGAACCTGTTTGCTGCAGGTCCCGTACCTGCGCCCGGTATCTGTGTCGGCGGTCTGCCGGACCCTGTTGCCGGTAAAATGAGTGGGGTGGATGCGTACCTGCTTGCGGTGCAGCGAAAACTGTTTGATCTGGTACTCATTGAAGCTGATGGTGCTGCCCAAAAACCACTCAAAGGCTGGAACACTACAGAACCCGTTATCCCCGACTTTACCACCAAAACCATTGGTATTGTCGATATAGGGACTATCGGCAGGATCATCTGTGCATCGCTGGTTCACCGTCTGGAAATTTTTTCCGGGCTGACTGGCGGAAAAGTCGGCGAACCGCTCACTGTTGAGTATCTGTATCGAATGGTTGTCCACCGGAAGGGGTTGTTTTTTCAAGCGCAGGGCGAGAGAGTACTTTTTATTAACAAGGTGGAGTCGCTCATGGATCGCTGTCATGTAGACCAGCTGCGAGCACTGCTGCCCGATCTGAAAATTGTCGCCGGCAGTGTGCACAACGGAACTCTCTATGGGTAGGCTCGATACGATCATCATGGCTTCCGGTCTTTCTCGGCGGATGGGCTGTAATAAGCTGCTCCTGCCGCTTGGTAAATCAACGGTGGTCGGTCAGTTTTTGGCCCACTTTCCCTATGCTCTTTTTCAAAAAGTTATTTTTGTTTACAGCGATACGCAGGTTGCGGCAATTGCCGGCAACTATCCGGTAGTACTCTGTCACAATGAAGATCCTGAAGCCGGCAAAAGCCACTCTATTCAGCTGGGACTTTCAATGAGCACCGCGGAAGACGGCATAATGTTTGCCGTGGCCGATCAGCCGCTCTTGACCGGTTGTACTATTCAGACCCTGGTTGCGATGTTTTACCGGCAGGACGCTAAAAAAATTATAGTCCCCGAGGTGGCTGGCCGACCGGCAAATCCGGTGATTTTTCCTGCCGCCTGCCGCAGTGAGTTTACCGAACTGCACGGCGACGCAGGAGGACGGCAACTGATTGTCAAGGAGCCCGGGCGGGTCTGCTCGGTGGTTTTTGCAGCTGGAGGTGAGTTCTGTGATGTCGACACTCCCGAGAAGTACCGGCAGGTAGTGAGCCAATGGGCTGGGTGTTTTCAGGAGAAACTATAGAGACAAATAGTCCTCAGGCAACTGTCCTGCCGATTCAAGTCCGTTGATAGCACTGTTGATATGTTCCTGCAACGCTGCGCAGGCCCGGTCAATATCATGGTCGGCAATGGCGTCGACAATGGTCTCATGCTCTTTGGTCGGACAATATTCAATCTTGTAGAAAGGATCGTAGAGGATGAGGAAGATCCTTGTCCGGTCAAGGAGTTCGTGGATATAGGAAGAGAGGACACGGTTGCCGGAAAATTCGGCAATTTTCATATGGAGTGAGTCATTTATCGCAAAATACTCGTCCAGATTGTTTTTATCGAAGACCGTTGTTTCAGCCGCTATGAGGTCGCGAATTTCTTTGATCTGTTGTTCGGTGATACAGGGGATGGTGAGCCGGATTGCCATCATTTCCAGCTGGGCGCGGACCAGAAAGGTTTCTTTTATTTCTCTCTGGGTCGGGGTGATAACAAAGGCACCTCGATTGGGAATACTGTTTACCAATCCTTCAGATTCCAGTCTCTTGATGGCACTTCGCACCGGAGTGCGACTGACGCCTAATTGCTGGGCCAGGGCAATTTCGACCAGCTGACTGCCCTGTCTGATATATCTCTTGCGTATGGCTGTTTTCAGTTTCCTGTAAACAGAGTCCTCAGAATTGATCTTCATTATTTTTTCCATTTCTGTCCTGCTCCGCTTCATTTATAGGAAAGAAGCAAAAATAAACTATTTTTTTGATAAACACAAAAATTGTTGACACATATAGGTTGAATACCGTACAGATATTTTGTGTGCATATATTGTATACAATTTTTCAGTTCAATACTACAGGTACTTTTATCGGGTAGCGGAAATATATAAAATTTTTATTCTCATTAGGACTGTTATGTTTAATAAAATGATTGCCGGCATTCTTCCACATATGCCCAAAAAATTAGTGTGGATATTTTCTAAACAGTACATTGCAGGAGAGACGCTCGATGAAGCGATTGTCAATGCCAAGAAATTGAACGCTGAAGGTATCCAGACCACCATCGACGTCCTGGGTGAGTTCATTACCACTCTTGCCGAAGCCCAAACAAATAAAGAAGAGTATCTGCAAGTCATCGAAGCCGCAGAAAAGGCTGGGGTGGATGGTAATTATTCGCTTAAACCGACATTCTTTGGCCTGCTTCTGGACAAGGAGGTCGCCTACCAGCATATCCGGGAGGTTGTTGCCAAGGCTGCATCGTATAATAATTTTGTCAGGATTGATATGGAGGATTCTCCCTGTACCGACAGAGAGATTGAATTTTTCCGAAAACTTAAACAGGAATTTCCCGCTAATGTTGGTTTGGTCGTCCAGGCCTATTTAAAAAGGACCTACCGGGATATTGAAAGTTTTAAGGATCTCAACAGCCCGGAACATCCAGTTAATCTAAGGGTCTGCAAAGGAATATATATCGAACCGGAATCAATCGCCTACAAAAAATATGACGAAGTCAATAGCCACTTCCTCGATGATGTTGAATATATGTTGAAGGAAGGGATGTATCCAGCTATCGCCACCCACGATCTGCCGGTTATTGAAGGTGCGTATAAACTTATCGAAAAATATAAAGTTGCCAAAGACAAATATGAATTCCAGATGCTGTACGGCGTAACCCCGGCGCTCAGGAAATCGATCCTCGACAAGGGGCATCGTATGCGGGTCTATGTGCCGTTCGGTAAACAGTGGTTCGGCTACAGTACCAGAAGATTGAAAGAGAACCCGAAGATGGCCGGAGTGATTATTAAGGCCCTCTTTAATAAGGGCTAATCCCGATAAAGAAAAATAAGTCGGGTAAGAACCTTAAGATAGAATGTTTTCCAGTAAAAAAACAAGAAAATATTCAGAAAGGAACTACGTTACTAAAAACGGAGCTTGATTATGAACCTCATGAATAATGCAGTTATCAGTACCCCCAAACCGGTGAATGAACCCATTCTGAACTATGCACCGGGCAGCCCGGAAAAAGCGGCTCTGAAAAAAGAGCTGGCCGACATGTCGGCCAGGCAGCTGGAAATTCCTCTTATTATTGGAGGAAAAGAGATTAAAACAGGCAATCTCGGCAAGGTTGTTATGCCCCACGATCACCAGCATGTGCTGGCCACGTATCATAAGGCAGGCCCTGTTGAGGTACAGCAGGCAATTGATGCGGCGGTAGCTGCCCAGCCGATGTGGCAGTCTTTCCGCTGGGAAGAGCGCTGCGCCATCTTTCTTAAAGTTGCCGAGCTTCTGGCCGTTAAATATCGGGCCCTGATCAATAGCGGGGCGATGCTTGCCGGGGGTAAAACTGCCTACCAGGCAGAAATCGATGCCGCCTGCGAACTGATCGATTTCCTGCGTTTCAATGTGCGCTATGCCCAGGAAGTGTATCAGAAACAACCGGAATCTTCCGCTGGGGTGTGGAATTTTGTACAGCACCGGCCGCTGGAGGGTTTCGTCTTTGCCGTGACGCCTTTTAATTTTACCGCTATTGCCGGTAATCTGCCCACAGCTCCCGCCCTCATGGGCAATACGGTGGTCTGGAAGCCGGCATCGTCTCTGGTTTATACCCCGTATCTGATCATGCAGATCCTCGAAGAGGCAGGCTTGCCGCCGGGGGTCATTAACTTTGTGCCTGGTTCAGGGGCCAGTGTCGGTGATATATGTCTGGCCGATCCCAATCTGTCGGGAATTCATTTTACCGGCTCCACCCGGGTATTCCAGCAGATGTGGCAGACCGTCGGCGCAAATATCAGCAAGTATAAAGCCTATCCGCGTATAGTCGGTGAAACCGGGGGCAAGGATTTTGTTTTCGCCCATAGCAGTGCAGACATAGAGCCATTGGTTACCGGTCTGGTCAGGGGAAGTTTTGAGTACCAGGGGCAGAAGTGTTCTGCCGCCAGCCGCGCCTATATTCCACGTTCTCTCTGGCCGGCAGTAGAGGCGGGACTCAAAACGCAGATTGGCAATATCAAAATGGGGCCGCCCACTGATTTTCGCAATTTCTGCGGGGCGGTAATCGATAAAGCAGCCTTTGATTCCATTGCCGGTTTTATCGATTACGCGAGAAATAATGCCGGCGGTGAGATTATCATCGGCGGAAAATGTGATGACAGTGTCGGGTATTTTATTGAGCCTACCGTCATTCTGGCTACTGACCCGCACTTTAAAACCATAGTCGAAGAGATTTTTGGTCCCGTCCTGACCATCTATGTCTATGAGGACGAGAAATATACCGAGACCCTGGAACTCTGTAATACCTCTTCGATGTACGCCCTTACCGGAGCTATTTTCGGCAGGGACAGAGCGGCGGTAAGCACTGCCGTAACAATGCTCGAACATGCGGCGGGTAATTTTTATATCAACGATAAACCGACCGGCGCGGTTGTCGGCCAGCAGCCTTTTGGTGGCGGCCGGGCCTCGGGGACCAATGATAAGGCCGGTTCACAGGCAAACCTTATGCGCTGGGTTTCCACGCGCACAATCAAAGAAACATTTGTGCCTGCTGCCGATTTTAGGTATCCTTTCATGGATGAAGAGTAAAAGTGTGGAATACGAGTAGTGACCTGTAAAGGGGCGACGGTCCCGATATATGGTTGTTGCAAACAGTAAAACGTTGATATTTTTTACGATCAACAGTGAAGAGGGCGTAATGGCCAAGAAGAAACTAAAAGGAATTATAATTAACCGGGACTGGTGCAAAGGGTGCGGTATCTGCGTCAGTTTCTGTCCGACCAAGGTTCTGGAGCTGGACAAAGCGGATAAATCCATCGTTGTCCGGCCGGAAGACTGCATCTGCTGCAAGATGTGCGAACTGCGGTGTCCGGACCTGGCAATCGAGGTGTTGACCGAGGAAGGTGATAGAGATGAGTGAAAATATCCGATTTGTTCAGGGCAACGAAGCTTGTGTCGAAGGGGCAATCTATGCGGGCATTGATTTCTTTGCCGGTTATCCGATTACCCCTTCAACGGAGATTGCGGAACTCCTGTCAGCACGTCTACCGGAAAAGGGTGGGAAATTCATCCAGATGGAAGACGAGATTGCCTCGATGTGCGCCATCATCGGCGCCTCGCTGACCGGCAAGAAGGTCATGACAGCGACCAGTGGCCCCGGTTTTTCCTTAAAGCAGGAGGCTATCGGCTATGCCTGTATGGCGGAAATTCCATGTGTAATCGCCAACGTTCAGCGCGGGGGCCCGTCGACCGGTAATCCGACCCATGTCAGCCAGGGGGATATCAACCAGGCCCGCTGGGGCACCCATGGCGACCACGCGATTATTGCCCTTACCGCATCCAACCATCAGGATGTGTTCTCCATGACGGTCGATGCCTTCAATATGGCCGAGACCTACCGCACTCCGGTTGTTTTGCTTTTTGACGAAGCAGTCGGTCATATGCGGGAGAAGCTGGTCATCCCTGAAGAGGGTGAGCTGGAGATTGTCGACCGGCTGCGCACCTCACTGGGCAAAGGCGTCGATTATCATCCCTACCTGCCGCGGGAAGACGGACGGCTGCCGATGTCCGATTTCGGTGGAGAGCACCGCTATAATGTGACCGGACTGTTCCACGACATGTGGGGTTTTCCCTCCAACAACCCAACCGTGGTCAATGAACTGCTCAAGCACCTGGTGGACAAGATTGAAAACAATGTCCACGCCATTACCCGCTATAAAGAGCACTTTATGGAGGGGGCGGAATATGTACTTATCTCCTACGGCTCCTCGGCTAGATCGGCTATCCATCTGGCTAAAAGCAGGCGGGGCAAAGGTGAAAAGATCGGGGTTCTGGAGCTGCAGTCCATCTGGCCATTCCCGGTGGAGCTTGTCCGGGAGAAATGCGAACATGCCAAGGCCGTTCTCGTGGTCGAGATGAATATGGGCCAGGTCATGGCCCAGGTCAAAGCCGCAGTACGAAAACCTAATCGAGTGTTTTTAGCCAATCGGATCGACGGGCATCTTATCACCCCGTCAGATATCAAAAAACTTCTCCGGGTCATCCAGGGGAGGGGAGTATAATATGGCAGTTAAAGATTATTTACGCGAGCGATTTTTCCCGCATATGTGGTGTCCCGGTTGCGGGCACGGCACCATTCTCAACTCGCTCATCCGGGCGATTGAAGAGCTGCAATTGAATAAAAATGAGATTGTCATGACCTCAGGAATCGGCTGTTCTGCCCGAATTTCCGGTTATGTCGATTTCCACTCGCTGCATACCCTGCATGGCCGGGCCTTAGCCTTTGCCACCGGGGTGAAGCTCAGCCGGCCGAACCTCAATGTTCTGGTACCGATGGGCGATGGCGACGCCCTGGCCATCGGCGGCAATCACTTCATCCATGCGGCACGGCGTAATATAGACATCACCGCCATCGTCATGAACAATAGGATATACGGCATGACCGGCGGCCAGTTCTCGCCTCTTTCCGGTCCGGGTGTAAGAGCTACGACGGCGCCTTATCTGACCATCGACAGCAGTTTTGATGTGGTTGAATTGGCCAAGGCGGCCGGGGCTACTTTTGTCGCCCGTTCCACCGCCTATCATGCCAGGGAGAGCACGGAACTGCTCAAAAAAGCCATCCTGCACAAGGGCTTTTCCGTAGTGGAGATACTGTCGCAGTGTCCTACCCATTACGGCCGGAAGAACAAGGAAGGCGATGCGGTCAGCATGCTGGAGCTGCATAAGACCAATACGGCGAAGCTCGGTTCCAAGGCCCTGGAAGAGAACCCCAATCTTGTTCCCCGCGGGATCTTTGTCGATAAGGACCGGCCGGAATACTGTGCGGAGTATGACAAGATAATCGCCTATGCAACCAGAGAGAAGACATCATGAGCAGAATAAGACTTGTATTCTCTGGCTCCGGTGGCCAGGGGGTGATAACTGCGGCCATTATCCTGGCTGAAGCCGCGGTTATGCATGAGGGAATGAATGCCACCCAGTCCCAGAGCTATGGGGCGGCGGCACGAGGTGGCTCGACCCGAAGTGATATTATCCTCTCCGACAGTGA
>JBBRDD010000056.1:0-25073 GCA_038204235.1 Desulfobulbales bacterium | reverse complement strand
AGCAGGTGTCGCCGTATGCTCATTTGATCTCAGGTGGTAAAGCTACAGTGGCAAAAATGTTTGTAAATAACTCGACAGGTCAGCGAGGGCTTGTTTGCCAATATGATGTCGTTTGCTTTGATGAGGTTTCCGGCATTTCCTTTGATCAGAAAGATGGCGTGAATATCATGGAGGGCTATATGGAATCTGGCGAATTCAGTCGAGGGAAAGAAAGCATTCGCGCTGATGGTAGCATTGTCCTGGTTGGTAACTTTGATGTTGATGTGGAGCACCAGCAACGGATTGGTCATCTGTTCGGCCCGATGCCACCAGAAATGAAAAATGATACGGCTTTCATGGATCGTATTCATTCTTTCCTGCCAGGTTGGGATATCCCAAAAATTCATAAGGGCTTACTTACGGATCATTTTGGTCTGGTAAGTGACTTCCTCTCAGAATGCTGGACTCATCTCCGTAATCAAAGCAGAGTGAGCGCTTTGCAGAACCGGGTTTTCTTTGGTGGAGCACTTTCTGGTCGCGATACCAATGCAGTGAACAAAACAGTAAGTGGTCTCTTGAAACTACTTTACCCAGGCGGCGGAGAGGTGTCTGACGAAGATCTTGAATGGGCTGTCAGGATTGGTCTGGAATCGCGGCGAAGAGTCAAAGAACAACAAAAGCGCATTGGTGCTGCTGAATTTCGTAATACCCATTTCAGCTATGTGATGGGGGCAGATGGTGTAGAAAAATTTGTTTCAACCCCAGAACTGCAGAGCGATAATAGTATTGGCGGAGACCCACTGGAGCCGGGCCAGGTTTGGAGTATTAGCCCAGGCGGCAGCGAGGAGCATCCTGGGTTGTATCGAATCGAAGTGAATGAAGGTCCGGGATCTGGAGTGAAGATTCTCAATAAACCTGTTCCTCCAGCTTTCAGGGAGAGTATGGGTTACGCAGAGCAAAATTTATATGCCCGTTCGCGTCAGTTGGTTGGTGACAAGGACCCTCGGCAGCATGAATTCACAGTTCAGCTTCGTGCCTTTGACGCTTCAAAATCCGGCGCGAGCTTAGGTGTTGGTGCTCTCCTTGCTTTATGTACCGCGTTATTGAAAAAAAGTGTGCGTGGAGGCCTGATCATTGTCGGAGAGATTAACCTTGGTGGGTCGCTGGAGTTGGTTCATAACCCAGTAAGCATGGCTGAAATTGCAGTTGAAAAAGGTGCAACCGCTCTACTTATGCCGGTCGCCTGCCGCCGGCAGCTCTTTGATTTGTCTGATGATATGGCCACGAAAATTGATATTCAATTTTACTTAGACGCAACAGATGCACTTTTGAAAGCGATGGTTGAGTAAATTGGTTTGCCAAGTAAATCCATGGACAATCTGGCGGTATTTTTGACGGTATGTCTATTTACTTATATTTAAAATATTATTTAATTTCAATGACATAGCTATATCAGTTTGATAGACGCCGCCTCCACCAGTAAACGCAGTACAATACTCGAAGATATTCGAACGAAAAGCCGTATAATCAACATTTAAAGTGTTGGATATGCGGCTTTTTTGTTTCATACGCCATCACATTAATGCCCACAGCTACCGTCAAACCTGACGGTAGCTGTGGGCAATCTCGATGAGGTGAGGGACTGGTTTATCTTTGTATCAAGAAAAATAAATCTGGCCCCTTTTCTGGTAAAAGCTGTCAGCATTTCTTACACTTGTGGAAAATTTTGAAACATCTGTGCAAAACTGTAAATTTTTCTCTAAAAAATTTATGATTCAATGTCTCCTCCTGCTCTAACCACCTGCAATGCAAGATAAAGCCGAAATACGAAATGATAGATATCATAACCAAGTTGAAAGATAAGTTACATGATACTTAACGGTTACACACCACTCGTGTTGTGGAACAATTGTTGCATTGTGAAAAGAATGCTTTTATTTACTTAAGCGTGAAATCCCAAGTCACCATAGCAAGAGACAGGGCTGAGTCTGTCGCGGTTTGAGTGGTAGGCAGTTTGGCCAACAGCAATATTTTAAATATAATGAGCACGTTGCAGAAGACTTCACAAAAAAAAGCCATGGAGGCATGAGAGATGAGAGAAAACAAAATACTGTTAACGGTCGATGGCTCTGCTGAATCCCTAGCGGTAGTCCGCTATGTGAGTGAAACATTGCATCCTGCCGGTGCAGAGGTATGCGTGTATCACATAATAAGCAAGGTGCCGGAAGTGTTTTGGGATTTAGGGAACGATCCGGATTGGTCGCCCAAAATTGAGGATATTCGGGAATACGAACAAAAGCAGGATGATCTCGCGGCAAAATTCGTGAATAAAAGTGCGGAAATGCTAAGGGATGCTGGTTTTCTGCCGAAATGCGTTAGCACTCGGATTGAAGAAAAACGTGAAGGAATCGCCAGGGATATCCTCAATGAGGTGAGACGTGGCGGTTATGACGTTGTGGCCATCGGCCGGGGTCAGGTCGGCTCCTTGCAGAATATGCCCCTCGGCAGTGTTGCCAGCAAGATCGTCAGCGCGCTCTCCGCACCTTCGGTGTGGCTCGTGGGAGGAAAACCGAGTTCGGATAAGATTCTGGTTGCCGTTGATTCATCGGCAAACGCCATGAAGGCTGTCATGCATGCCGGCAAGATGCTCTGTCGGGGCAAAAACTTGATCACTCTGTTCCATGCCATACGTGGGATTGATGTTTCTGCCGAGGGAGTGGAAGCAATCTTCCCCTATGCGTATCGGCAGCGCCTACAGCAGGATGCTGAAAAGGGGATTCGCGGTGCCTTCGAGTCGGCGGAAATAGCCCTGCGAACTCTCGATATTTCACCTGACCGGATTTCCACCAAAATAATCACTTCAGCCAGCAGCCGGGCAGAAGCTGTGTTTAATGAGGCGAAAAGCGGCGGATACGGGACAATCGTCGCCGGCAGGCGCGGTCATTCGGAGGTCGTTGACTTCTCGATGGGTCGGGTAACCAATAAGCTGATCCAACTGGCGAGAGAGCAGGCTCTGTGTATAGTCGGCTGACTTAACCGGTGCAACCTCGTCAACCCTACTACTGTTAATGTTCATTCCTGATCTGTTACCGAATAGAGTGAAAGGATACTGACATTGAAAGGTCTGAGAATAAGCGAAATAGTCGGTAAATCAAATTTTAAAGTAAGTTAACCTGTTGTTATTGTCTAATTAAAAACCGTGGGGACGCGGCTTCGACTCCCGTTTTCTCCATCAACTTTCTGAAGTCATTGAGGAAATCGAAGTCTTCATGTGTGAAAGCCTATCTTTATCCACTTGCGTTATCCAAAAGGTAACCAACGAGAGGAATCAAAGATGGGCTTTTCTGTTTCTAACCCTACCTCTTTGTACCGGAATCCTTCTGGCTACATCTTCAGATTACGCATACCAAATGACTTGAGGGCCATCGTCAAACACTTTAGATGCCGTTCGCTGATGATTCGTTGTCAAGTGTCGTAGATGGATCAGGGTTTGATTCGTTTCTACCTTGCATTGGTGAGTCATTTTGCTGATAATGACTTGTGCCGCTACATTATTGGAACCGATAAAAACTTGTTAGAACTTATTGATTATAGAAGTCATAAAATGTACAAGAAATCCATTTCAGCTGCTTTCGTTGTATGTGCGTGTTGTCTAGCGGGCTGTGTGCTTCAGCCCCATCTCAAGGATATCGACTAGGCAACTATGGTGGCGCACCTTGGAATATTGCTGGAGAGACGAACCAATTTACAAATGGCGTCACGATCAAAATCAATGATCGGATAGTCATAGATAATAGTCTTTCGATCTTTTCGGGCGATGGAGAGTTCAGTGGATCCTATCAAGGAAAGCCAGTCTCAGGGGCGGCTTTGTGTTGGCTTGTTAGGTTAAGGATTAATAATATTTCGAGTAAGACCGAAAAAGCTTTGTCCCAATCATGGTCATTTTGTTTTATAAGCCGCCAAACCCTCAAATTTAGGAGACTCCTTTCTCATGGCTCTATTCCGGTGCAATAAATGTGGACATCTTCGAGAAGTCCAAAATGACTATATTGGAAAATCAGTCAAGTGCCCTCAATGTAAGGAAGTTGCGCCAATTCATGACACCGTGGCTTTTGTTAAGAACGTGATTGAAAAATATCGGTCAAAAAATAAAGAGTTACAGCAGTTAAAGCAGGAAATTTCAATGACGCAGATCCCAGAGATTGAGATTATTGAAGAAACCTCTCTTGAAGGAATAGACATCTATAATACGACTGCTTTAACACAAAAAGAGCAATACCTAGACATAGTAGAATGGTTTCAAAAGAAGCAGATCCAGATAGAGGTTAACCTGAAAGCCATTGATACAACTGGTTTTTTTGATGAAGTGGCTCTCGATTTGGGAAATCAGTATGATATCTTACAAGAGGTTGCTGATAAAATAAAACGTATCCAGGCCAAAGGCTACACAAACGTAAAATTGACACTTGCTTCAAAAAGTCAAAAGGAAGTCAAGGCAATCACCAGTTTTTGTCAGAAACTCTATGAGTATTCTTTTGTTGCCAAATACTTTTATCATAAAAATGATAAGATAATTCACCTCACGCTTCAGACTTCACCGACGATCAAGAATTTTTTTACCGGTGAATGGATGGAGTGGTATGTATTTATAAAATCACTAGAGTACTTTCGTGATAAGCAGCTATCAACCTGTTGTTTACGAAGTCTGATTGTGACTTTTCCAAACGAGGATGCTCATGAATTAGATGTGTTTTTCCTGGTTAACAATAGCATCCCCATTTGTATAGAATGTAAGACAGGAGAGTTTCGACAAGATATTGACAAATATTCTAAACTGCGGAAGAGATTACACCTTGATAAAAAGCAGTTTCTTCTTTGTGTGGTTGGGTTAAGTCAAGAACAGGCTCAAGGGTTGACTGCAATGTATGATGTAACATTTGTTAACGAGAATAATTTTCTGCAGCACGTTGAAAAATTGCTCTGATGTCCCCATTTTTTCCCGAGAACGTGTGAAACCCTGTGTATACTGTTGACTATTACTCTCTAAATATTTCTCGAAAGTTTTTCTGTTTCTGACCCTGCCTATTTGTACCAGAATCCTTCTAACTATATCTTCAGATTACGCATGGCTTTCCTCTTGTTTTTCGTGCATTACGAAATAAAGATTGCGACAATAGACAAATAAACCGGTTGCCTGGCCTAAGATAAAAACAGGGTCTCGCTTGTACAGAGCGTAGGCAAGCAAAGTGGCTCCACCGAAAAGGCTGAAATACCAGAATGCCACGGGCATTACAGACTTTTTTGCTCGTTCGCTGGCCAGCCACTGCACAAGAAAACGACCGGAAAAACATGCCTGCCCGATAAAACCTATAGTCAGCCAAAGCGTTGAAGTACTCATCTTAATCCCTTTAGTTTGTATTCCAAATTGTTATCCTAAACACTCGGGCGTATGCATTTTCTCCGGCAAAAGGGGGATTGCAATGGCCTGTTGTTGATAAGGAGTAGTAATAATAAGGCTAATTCGTCCGATAGCATCGCTACACAGAACATCATGCAGCGAGTAATTATCTGAGCCGATACGACTCCATCCAGTAAATGAGACTAATATATACAGCAATGCCATATTTGCAGCTGTAAGCGTATCCAAAATAAAGACATATCTCATTTTTGGACAGACGTTAGGCGATAATGGATATATCGGCTGCGCATCCAGCGAAAAGCAAGAGTGTCAAAAAAAGGCCCTATGAGCCGGTTGAAAAGATGATATTTGCTGGTTCCGGCATAACGTGGAGAGTGCGATACAGGGATTTGTTTCACCTTTCCACCCTGCAACTGAACAAGAGCTGGCAGAAAACGATGCATACCTTTAAAGAATGGTATATTCCGGGCGTAAGAAGTCTTCATTATTTTCAAAGGACAGCATGTGTCCTTTATGGCATCATTGATCATCAATCGCCGATAACTATTAGCAAATTTTGAGGACAATCTTTTTATCAGGTTGTCTTTTCTTTTCTCCCTGATGCCATTGACCATGTCGTATTCGGGAAAATAGTCAAAATACGAGAGGAAATCGGCAGGATGTGTTTGTAAATCTGCATCAATGTAACCGACCAATGTTGTCTCACAATGATCGAATCCAGCCTTGATTGCCACACTGAGACCATAGTTTTTGTCCAGCGACAATACCTGGCAGTACTCTGACTGCAGGCATTTATTGTGGAGTATGAACTGGCTATTGTCCGTTGACCCGTCATTGATAAAGAGGACGCGGCTTGGTACGGAGCAGGTCTTGATAAAACTGTCCATTTCGATCAAAAATGCAGGGAGGCTCTCTTCTTCATTAAATACTGGGACTATGATGGTTAGTTCGTCGTTCATGATTTGGGTTCGCTTTTCTTCAGAGAGTCACTTTTGTTTGCAGGGTGAGCAATCCACTGTTGATAATTGGCAGTAAAATCTTTCGCTGGACTAAAAATCAGCCATCCATCACTATACTGCCTGGCTGTTCCGGTTGTTTTTGACTGCGTATTGATCTTGCTTTTCGTGAAGATCAGACAGGATGCCTGAGGATTATCAACACTCCATGTTACCAGTTCACTGAATGTATTTTGCGGAATAACTGGTGTCAGCAGTCTACCTGAAAACTGAAATTGGTCCATCAGTTTCGACGGAAATACTGCAACCGGCTCGTTTGCATCCTGTGCCTGTTTTATTCTGGCACCTATCACAGTCTGGTCGTAGATGGTATGCAGTTGATCGGCAAGGGCAAGATGGAGGAGTATAACCAGCAGCAGCATACTCGACGACACTATTTTAATACATTTAAGCATTGAGTCAGGGCGGGCCATATATAAAAGGAGGCCGGCAGAAAGTGGCACAACTGCGAGCCATTTCGGAATGTATTGCAACATTTCCCTGTCACCACCGTGTAATGACAGCTGAGGCACGATAAAAAGTGCAAGAGACAACACAAGAAAAATTACCAATACTGGTATTTGATCATATTTCGTTCGCACCGGTACCGTTGTTACCAGATGAGCGATGAGCAGAGAACTGACAGGAAGTAAAGGCAAAATATAGTGGATCTGCTTCCCGCTCACACAGGAGAGGAGAAAAAAAGCAGGAAGTATGGCACATAGACAAAAACGTGTCGCATCATCGAAAGATTTTATCTTCCACCCACGCCATGTCGGTAACCAAAAGAACCAGGGAAAACAAAGGAATGGCAAGAGAAGGGTATACCAATAAAAAGACCTGCCATGGGCAAAAGCGTTGACCATACGTCCAGCCGTCTGGCTAAAGAGTATTGCCTGTCGATACTCTTCACCACCTTTTATTGCAGCCGGAATTGCCCAACAAAGTGCAATTCCTATCCCGGCAATAAGCGCTAAAAAAGAAAAACCATACCATTTTCCCCAGGGCATCGTGTTTTTCTTGCTCCATAGGGGGGCAAGCAGTACCGGTGGGAAGACGTATAATAGAACAATAGGCCCCTTAGCGAGTATGCCAAGGCCAATGGTTAAACTGAGAAAGGACCAGGGTAAAAGTGTTGTTGTGCGCCGTGCTTGCAGAATTGAGATAAGGGCTAGCAGCGATATAAAAGTCAACAGAGCATCAAACATTGTCAGGGAGCTGTAGATGCTCCAGACGAAGGTACCCAGGAGAATAAATGGGACAGCTAACCGAACAGCCTTGTTTGCCGGCCATAAAATTTTCCCCAGTTGGACCGTCAGAGCAACAGAGCCAAAAGCAAACAATGGCCCAACCAGCCTGGCCGACCACTCACTTACGCCAAAAAGCAGCCACGAAAGATGGATAAGCCAAAATAATAACGGGGGTTTGTGACTGTATGGATGCCCATTAATATGAGGAACCAGGAAGTCGTTACTGTGCCACATTTCCCAGGCAACCGAAAGATATCTCGTTTCGTCAATCGGAATAAGTGGTCTGGAATAGATGGTTGAAAGCATTAAGACTAGACACAATAGCGTCCATTGCCAGTTTTCTGCTAATTTTTGTCTCAACATGACGAACCTTGAACATTTCCTGTTTATGCAAGAGGAAACGGAAAATCGATAGTAAATCGGGTAATGCCTTCAGCGGTACTGGTTATTGAAATAGTACCGTTATCCAGGTCACCAATTTGTTTTATGCTGGTAAGGCCCGAGACCAGCTCCGCCAAAAACCGCTCAAAAATCTTATGCAAGTCTTTTTCAGGAATGCCAGGGCCGGTATTCGCTATTGTCAGCCAGATAAAAGCTCACAGCAACGACAAGTATGGTAAAGAAAATAATTCCTGCAAATATTTCGTTTATCAGCTCAATAAACTCATGAATCAAATCTGGAATAGGTTTAGCAACCTGTAACTCGAACATTTTCCCATTGATTATTCTTCTGTCTACCATTACCCGGAAAGTTACCAAGTCGATAGTAAAATATTTGATTTTGTCAAGGTCTTCTTGGGCAATCCAGACTTGGTTGCGAGGTATGGTTTTTTTGCAAAGTAGAATTTTGTATCGTCGCGTGTTGGAATATCAACGTATTTGACCAGTTGCGATGTGAACAGATTATTTTCCTGCTCGTTTTTGACCTTGTTTTGTATTCCCCAACCTCTCCGTATCCTCTGGTGAAATTTTATGTATGCTCAATGCTTCGTCGTTTGCAAAACAATAGCAGTTATTCTATGCGGTGAAGATGAAGAACCAATGAAGCAACACGGAAAAAAGGCTGGTGTTGGTTGTTCGTGGTCAAATATGACATCTGAAACTGAGTGCTTCGTCGGTATCAATAAATTCCAGAATGGAAGCTAGTTGATGTGATAACAAACAGTTGAATGCTTTTGGCAATGAGGGAATTGACGGAGGCCTGACGAGGGAATATTGAATTGCAAGGAATGTGACAATGTAGTATTTTGCAGCGTTTTAACTATTGTTAATAGAAACTGCATTTTGACTGAATGGCCTACTAACAGCTAGTATATACAAAAGAGGATATTAATGACTGCAAGCTGGGAAGAAATTCCCTCTATAGACAATCTGAAGCTGGATTGGGAGTATGAACCGGAAAATCCGCTTGGCAAAAGGTCGACGATACGCCTGGGTAAAAAGCAGCTGTTTCGAATACTCGGCAAAGATTCGGTGCCGGTAAGCATAGCTTCAATAGTACCGGTAAAGGTACTGTCGAAAAAATCCCATGAAAAAGGTTATCTGATTGATCTTTCTGAAGAAGGTTTGGCCGTTATTCTTGATATTGAGATACAGGCTGAATCGCAGGTGAAGGTTGGTTTTTTTCTCGGAAAACGCAAAATTATTTCAAAAGGAATTGTCAGGAACGTTTCTGTTCTGGCCGGGAAATATCGAACAGGGATAGAATTTTTTCAATTAAACGAGGAGAATGTGTCATTCATTAAGTCATTGCATTCTTCAGCTGTTTACAAACTCTAGACCTCAGAGATTCTGTATCTCTTAGAACGTTCAACGAATGAATTAGAATGACAACTCTTTTCTAATAATCAAGGGCTTGTATCCGAATACAGCATTCATATGGTGCAACAATGCATTCGGGCCCTCTATCCTCCATATCTTTGCGGTCCGGGCATCAACTTCTCGATATTTTCCCAGCAATTTGTGAATATCTGCAAAATTTTCGGCAGAATCTTGCAAGGACTCATGAATGAGTCCTCGCCACAGGGGATCGACTCCCATAATAAAAGGTGGCCAGTTCTTCTGAAGATCCAGGGACCAGTGGGTGTCACTGGTGTCTTCAATGGCAGATACATTCGCTGTTGTTCTGTATGAACACCTAGCTTTGATTAACCAATTTGACAAATACCGGTGGGGCAGGTTTGTCATAAAGAACCAAATAGACCAGGAGTATGAAAAAAATCGACACCTGCAGTGCGAGCAGAAAGAATGTTGTGACGATCTGGTTGGACAGGTTTTGTTTTGCCAGATAAATCAGGTAATTTTTTTCATGATTATCCATAAACAGGTCTTTATCTTCCTGGGTTGGCGAATAGAGGGTGAACACGTTATCGTGGGCCAGAAATGGCAGAGCTACGCCGTTTTTTTGATAAATTATCCGCCCGGCAATGCGCCTTTCTTTTTCACTGTCTGCTGCAACAAGCAGTTTGGCAAATTCAGGGTCGATATTTTTCCCGCTATATTGCCCAAATGAGCTGAGATTGGAATAGTTACTGCAAAGTCCGTAAGTTAGTATTGCATTGTTAAAGATAAAGATCCCAATAAATACAAAAGAGTAGAGTCTTTTTCCTGCAGCTTGCAGGGTCCAGAAACATACTGGTAATAAAATCGACAACAGGATAAGTGCCGGGAATTTTATCATGGGCAGGAGAAAAATGTCTCTGGCAAAGATATAGCCCAGGACAATAACGATCCACAATAATGCGGTAACTGAGGGGATATATTTCATGCTCGGTACCTTCTGCTGGATTCTTTTAATTGACTACCCTGTCATAAACCCTGTCATGGTCATATGGTGTAGTACTGCTCTGGCCTGATAATGAATAGCTTATCACACAGGGCTCAGATTGCTTAGCAAATAGAGCTCCCATATGATGACAGCCCCAAAGACTACTATGCAGGATGGGAACAAGATGGATGATACAATCCGATATCTTAAAGATATGACAGTATGAAGTACAACCAGGATCATTAAAGCAAATGCGGTAAGGGCATATTTGACGGTAACAAAAATTCCCGGACCAAGATTTAAATAGAATCGCATTACCGGGTTGAGTTCCACAGCACCTTTGTGAATGAGAAGGAGGGTCAGATCTGCATCCAGCAGGCTCAACCCCAACACAATCAGTGTGTAGATCAATAAAGTCGGATGGTAATGATCAAGACGGGGGATGTGTCTGCAGTCCTCGGCACGCCGCAGAGTCCGCCTCTTTCCTCTAAATAATAAGAGCTTGTAGAAGCTGATATGTTCTTGTCGGCGGTCATGATCGGAGCGCCGCTCTTTGTTTGATGGTTTTTTCACTTGTGTCGATTTGTTGATTCTGACTCGACAACCGAATCGGCATTATTCCGGTTAAGTAAACTAAACTACCAGGAAAGCGGTGAAACCTGCAGTATATAAAAGAACGGGACCACCTCTGTTTCAGATGCTGTCATTGAGGTAGATCCCGTTTGTGACCAACCGCTGTGCGGCTCCGGCCGAGATTGTTTGGTCAGCCGGAGTCAGAGATAGGGTCATGGGGTGGTTGCGCTGAACACCACATCAACCCAGTAGTTGGATTCGAGCCACCCCTGGTTGGGAAAGCTGCTTGTGGAGCCATAGGCATACACGCCGTTGACACCGGAAATCCCGTCAGCCAGGGCGTGCAGCGGAGGGCTGTCCATCCCGTTACCGGCGAAGTAGCCTTGATCGTCGCTGTAGTGACCAACATTTGTGTGGTAAGATGCCACATATATCGTGTTGGCTGTAATGGGCACAGGTGTGGTGAAGTTTACCTGCTGCCAGCCTGTCGCGGTTTCATTGACGAAGGTGGCGGTTGCTAGCTGAGTACCTGTGCTTGTCCAGAGATTTCCAATGTGGGTGCCGGTATTGGCGGTTGCCTTATAGAAGCGGATACCGGTAATAAAACCACTCGTGTCCGAGCGAAACTTTACGCCAAGTTCCACAGCACTGTCAGGACCGGAGTCAATCAGTCCGGGGATGGTATTTCCAGGCCAGATTGTAGTACTCGCCTGTTGTGCGGCAATATTTAAGCTCAGCGCCTTGGTGGCCGGTGTCGACCCTGCGGAATCGGCTGCCTGGGCGACAAAGTTAAAGGTGCCGGTCGCCGTTGGTGACCCTGAAATGCCACCTGTGCTGCTGGTTAGAGAAAGACCAGTCGGCAACGAGCCGCTTGCTATCGTCCATGTGTATGGCGGAGTGCCGCCGCTCGCCGCCAGAGTTGCCGAGTACGAGACGTTTAGGGTGCCGCCAGCCAGTGAGGCTGTCGTTATTGTCAGCGCCACCGACTGTGACTGTACATTCAGAGTCGTACTGCCGGTTTTACCGCTTTGTGCCGCCGAAATTGTCGCACTGCCCGAGCTTACGCCAGTGGCCAGACCGGAGCTGTTGATGGTGGCTATACCGGTGTTCGAGCTGGCCCATGTTGTCTGGCTGGTGATGTTTTGAGTACTGCCATCGGAGTAGAGCCCCGTGGCAGTAAACTGCTGTGTGGTACCGGCCGAGATCGTCAGGCCGGCCGGAGTGATTGTAATAGACGACAGTGTAGGTGCTGGTATTACGGTTGCGTTGAACACCACGTCTACCCAGTAGTTCGAAGCATTCCACCCCTGGCTGGGGAAGCTGCTGGTGGAACCGTAGGCATACACGCCGTTGAATCCGGAAACTCCGTTCGCCAAGGCATGCAGCGGTGGACTGTCCTTCCCCGCCCCGGCGAAGTAGTTCAGGTCAGCGCTATAGTGACCGGCATTGGTATGGTAAGAGGCTACGTATACCGTGTTGGCCGTGATGGCCACAGGCGTGGAGAAGGTCACCTGTTGCCAGCCTGAGGCGGTCTCGTTACTGAAGGTAGCCGCAGCCAGCAAAGCTCCCGTGCTCGACCAGAGATTGCCAACGTGGGTGCCGGTATTGGTGCTGGCCTTATAGAAACGGATGCCGGTCGCAAAACCACTCGTGTCCGAACGAAACTTAACTCCCAGCTCGACAGCGCTGTCAGGACCGGAGTCAACCAGTCCGGGAACAGCAGTTCCAGGCCAGATTGTGGTATTCGCCTGTTGCGCGGTAACGACTATGCTCAGCGCCCTGGTCGCGGGGGTCGATCCCGCGGAATCGGATCCTTGAACCGTGAAGTTGAAGGTGCCGCTGGCCGTTGGTATTCCGGCGATGACACCAGTACTGCTTGTGAGAGAGAGACCCGTCGGCAGTGAGCCGCTTACTATCGCCCATATATATGGCGGAGTGCCGCCGCTTGCCGTTAAAGCTGCCGAGTACGAAACATTTTGTGTGCCGGCAACCAGTGAGGCTGTCGTGATCGTGAGCGGTGTTGCTTGTACCGCCAGTGTGGTATTGCCTGTAACACTGCTCAGTGCTGCCGTGATGGTTGTAACGCCGGAGCTTAAGCCAGTAGCCAGGCCGAAGCTGTTAATGGTGGCAACGCCCTTGCTTGAGGACGTCCATGTTGTCTGGTTGGTTATGTTCTGGGTGCTGCCGTCAGTGTAGGTTCCGGTGGCGGTGAACTGTTTTGTCGCCCCGGTCGATATTGTCGGGCTGGCAGGAGTCACACTGATGTTGGCCAGTAGAGCAGGTGGGGCTGCACTGAACGCCACGTCGACCCAGTAGTTAGAAGCATTCCACCCATTGTTGGGAAAGCTGCTGGTGGATCCGTAGGCATACGATCCGTTGAATCCGGACACCCCGTCTGCCAGAAAATGCAATGGGGGAGAGTCTACGGTGTTGCCGGCGAAGTAGTTCAGATCGGCACTATAGTGGCCGACATTGGTGTGGTAAGAGGCTACGTAGACGGTGTTCGCTGTAATGGCCACGGGTGTAGAGAAGTTCACCTGCTGCCAGCCGGAGGCGGTCTCATTGGTGAAGGTGGCCGTAGCCAGCAGGGTTCCCGCGCTAGTCCATAAATTTCCAATGTGGATACCCGTATTGGTGTTCGCCTTATAGAAGCGGATGCCGTTAATGTACCCGCTTGTGTCGGAGCGAAACTTTACTCCCAGTTCCACCGCACTGTCCGGACCAGCGTCAACCAGTAAGGGCACTGTCGTATCAGACCAGGCGGAGCCACCATTGCCGCTGCCGCCACCGCTGACCGTGACATTCACGCCAGTCGAAGAGAACTCAAGGTTACCGCTGTCGTCGACGGCCCGGCTGCGAATGGTGGTGGTACCTGCTGTTGGAGACTGCCATGTATAGCTCCAGCTCGCACGCCCCGTCGCAGGATGCCAGGTAGCTCCGTTGTCGGTCGAAATTTCAATTCCACCCACAACACCTCCCCCTGCATCTGTCGCGGTGCCGGCGATCTGTGTTGGCGAGCCTCGCGTGACAGTTGAACCTGCCAGGGGTGAGGAGATAATGGAAGTCGGAGGTGATTGATCGGTCGAGACCGTGGCCGGTACAAGTCCTGACTTTAAGGTTGCCGGCTGTGTACCCATATCGGCAAAGAGGTTGACTGTGGCCTGTTGCATATTGATATTTGTTACTGATCCAAGGCTGCTCTGGTCATGATTGGCATCCAGACCCCAGGACCACTCATATGTGCCTGTAGAAAAAACAAGGGCGCCACTTGCATGTCGGTAAAGAGTCACATTATGAACTGTGCTGCACGCCCCAGTGGTGTTGCCGAAGTCCAACAGACACGCACTCGTCGTGGAAACAGGGGTGGTGGTAAGATGTATAATACCGGCTGGCCTGAAGCCGTTATCTTCATCCATGTCGAGTTCGTCATTCAAGGTGCCGGGAGCAAGTTGTGCAGTCTGTCCGGCTGCTAATGTGGCGATACTGGTGTTACGCCAGAACCGCATCTTGCCATCGGCCTGGGGAACCGTTATGGGTCCGCCTCTGTTAGCAGAAGCAAACCGGGTGAGGGTGCCGGTCAATGCATTTTCCGGACGACCGCCATCGGCTGGAGGGCTGAAACGCGGGTCGCGCCAGGTGCCTGTCCAGGTTGGTGGATCTGCGGGGTCGATTGCGGCATTAGCCCATGTTTCTTTATAGCAGACCAGGGTGCGGTAAGGTGTGCCGGAACCGTCGATACTGTTCTCCCACCTGGTCTTCCAGTAGATGGTGTTTCCGCTGAAGAAAGCCAGGTTAACCCCGGCGTTGCGTGCCGCCTCTACGTTGCTCCGCTGATTTCCCGACCAGTATTCGTCATGGCCGTTTGTCATCCAGACCTTGTGATTAAGCAGAAGTGCTCCATTTCGGTCTGTGTCAACCCCGGTCGAATACGTGACGTTGTAACCATTAGCCTCCAGCCAGCGCACCATCGAATATTCAGCGTTGAACAACCAGGTCTGCGGTTCGGATAATCGAGTCTGAAAGGGACGATTGTAGCTGATCTTGTAGGCGCGACAATTCGAGCTGAAATTGCCAACGATACCATTGCCGCCGCCGCAGCCATAAAAGTTTTGTCCGCCGTAATAATTGTAGGCTTGCCACGCGGCGTCGGCGGTCTGAAACAAGATGTCCGAGTGACTGGCATCATCACGCACTATAAATATGATATGACTCGCTCCACCGGTGTCGTTTCGTATGGCCCTCGCGAAATATATGCCGGAAGTAGCATTGGCTGGCACTGTCCATGATGCCGAGACAGCCCAGTTACCGCAGTCGGTAAGGCCTGTCGTTTGGTTGTACAGGCAGTTCGGTTGAGTTTGCGGCAAAGGCACTGCCGGGTTTACCGTGGCGACCTTGCGGGCGCCGTTGCCGCCGTAATATCCGATACGATAGATATCCAGTCGCCAGGAATTTGAAGGGCTGTCGACTTTAAACTGGACAAGGCTGCCCTTGTTGACACTTATGTTGGTGGCAAATCCCTGGATGCTTGTGTCGCCCGCCGGGGAAGGAATATCCCAGGTACTCTGAGGAGTTCCTGGCAGGCAGTTTTCCGCTTCGATGGCGTTTGCCGGTGAGGCACACGAACTTAGCGCTTTGCCGGCATTGAAAAGCAATGCAGAACTCGCAATGAACAAGACACTTAAAAGCCATGCCAGCTGTTTTCTGTGGTGATGTTTCATAGATGATATGGAACCGCTTTCTTCATCGATTCCACCCTGTTGTGCAGAAGTTGACATCGCCAAGGCCGGAGTGGCTGAGTTGTCAGCGTTATGCCGGTCCATTGTGCTAAAGCTTACCTGGAGCAGGCGTCTCAGCGTCTGCCGGAACCAACCTTGAGAGAGTGGAGAAGATTTGGCCAATTTCAACCTGAGAACAGGTGTACTGTGTCTGGCTTTCATAAGAGTATCTCCTCGCGAATTTATAGGAAATTATAATAAATATATGCAGATACAAAGAATGTTTTTAAAAAAAGAGATAAATCTCATATAAAGAGAAAAGAGACATTCCTTTTTGTTATGACAGAGTCATAAGTTGACTCATAACTTACCAGTAATAGTTCTCCTTCTTGTATATGAATCGTATGCACTTTTAGCGGTAAGTAAATAGCTGGACACTTGTGGTATTGAAAAATCTTTACTGGTTGTTTTTCCGTTTTTTTATGCGTTCAGTATTCTGGAAAAATACAAGGATGATATCCAGCATGTGATTATAAATTCTGTTTTCGAGGTTTCTCCCGCAATGAACAGGCCCATCTTGACTACCTCCTCGTTCATTACTTTATAGATAATATGAGAGGATAACGATGGGCTTTCTGCGAACCCCGGCGCTTCTTGCAGCGCCGGGGCATGTTGAGGTTATGGCGCTGCTGGTACGTTTACGGCCGTCGACCAGGACGTCCCGCTTGCATTTACCGCACCAACCCGAAATTGCCAGGCATGGCGCGCGATGTTTTGCGTTGTGAACGTTGTCACGTTGGAACCGACTGAACCCGACCCGGATATTGTCGTGAAGTTGTTGGTACTCCACTGAATAGTATAACTGGTTTCCCCGGTCACGTTGCCCCAGGTCAGGGTCACTCTTTCATTATTGTTGCCTCGACGGGCAGCAGTTACGCTGGCGATCGAAGGCGTACCGGGAGGATTTCCTAAAGTTACCCCGACCGTATTCGAATAGGCCGATAAACCACCTCCATTTATTGCTGCTACCCGGTAATTATAGCTGGTACCAGCATTGACCGTGGTATCAATATAATTTACATTACCGGTGTTGTTACGAGCCGGAGCCGTGGCGATCTGCACAAAAGCCGCACCATTCGTCGACCGCTGGATAATGAAGCCGGTTTCATTGGTGGCAACGTCAGTCCAGACAAGCCTTACCTGAGGACCGGCCTGCAGGTTCGCCCGCAGGTTGACCGGAGCTGCTGGTGGGCTCCCAACGGTCAGGGGCTGCGAGACCGATTGGGCGGTGAGGCTCATAAATGCACCCCCATAGCCGATGGTGTTCTGAGCGATGACCTTGTACTGAGAGACAGCTGCGGCATTGTAACTCGCTGGATCGGTAAAGGTCACTCTTCCGTGGGTATTCGGCGCTGAGAGCAGTGAGTTAACGGTTCCGGCATCCACCCAGCCGCTACCGTTGTTTCTCTGCACCACAAAAGCCGTCTCGTTGATCGAGTTGTCATTCCAGGCAAGTTGCACATGCCTGTTGTTGCCGTTCCCGCTGAGCGTGAAGGCGAGTCCATCCGGTACATTCGGCGGGACAGCCACCGATACCGGCCGCATCATGTCCATCTCCTCATGGCTCAGGATATGGCAATGCAGCATGTATTCCCAGCCGAAGTTGACCAGCTGATTAACAATCGGATCGGTCGGGTTGCCGCTGGCATCGACATTGTTGAACATCGATGTGTCACCCATTGGCATCATTGGGTTCAGCGGACGAATGCTGTTGGGAATTTCAAACGGCAGGGTCGGGATGATCGGCCGGATAGCAAAGTAGGTATCCTCCAGCGGACTCACCCGCACGGTGTCCTTCCAGCCGAGTTCGTTGGCATCGGGCTTGATAATGATGTTGTCCCAGGTTACCCGGTTGAGCAACTGCACGTCATAGAGGTGGAAGTGAATTGGATGTGTGTCAACTCCATTATGGGTGATCTTCCAGATCTGGGTCCCGTCATCTCCTGTCGCGATCGGAGTAACAGTATCCGTTCTTGGCAGGTTGGTGCCGTTGAAAAGCTCCGTCGGCGGGTTCACAAAGGGATACAAGATGATGGTCTGCGCCAGTGGGGTTGCCGGCACCGCCTCAACACCGATGTTTCCGGACATCCGGCCGTATGGCTCGAAGTCCGTGGCATTGGTCTCATCATGGAGCGCTTTGGGCTCGATCTCGACGCCAATCTTGGCGCCAAGCAAGGTGTTGAATTTAAATATGTCGAGCCCCTGCTCCGAGATTCGGGCAAACCCATCGCACTTGGTGGTCAGGGGAGCTGCAGGGTTGTTGCACCAGCCGTTGGTGGTGAAGGTTGTGCCGTAGGCTGAGTTATAGGCGGCCTGTCCGACGATAATCGGGTGCTGACCAGACTCAAACACACCAGAACCGTCAGCATGGTGCGCAAAGGCTGTTGTGAGATTGGCAACTGTTGTCGAATTGACATAGTTGGGGGTCGCGGCACCACCGCTGCCGGAGACCTTGATCTGCATAATTGTCCGGGTATTCGGCCCATAACCCGGCATGACAGTCGGTGCACCTGCGGGACTCAGATCGGGAGCGCCGGTGTAGTAGTCGTAGGTGGAAATCCTGCCAGGGAAGGCTGCAGGGGCATCATTATACAGGATAATTGTTTTACCCGCGAAAACCGAGAAATCAACGATAACATCAGCACGTTCCGCCGGTCCGAGTGCCAGGGAATGCTTGTTCACGTTGCCGACGTCAAACCGGGTCGGATCGATGATCCAGGTGGTTGGCTGATTAGGAATTACCGCCGGTACCGGGAGGAAGCCTCCCTCGGTGCCGATCTGAAGCCAGGCTGGGCCGGCTCCGCTGACGAGAGTGTCCGGTGTCGGGAAGTTGTTCGGGTCATCCTGGGCCGCAGCAAGCTCGGTTCGATTAAGTGCAACCTCGGTCGCCCCGATGACTTCGCCTTGACCATTTTTGGCGGTGCTGGCGGTATAGGGATCACCTACATACATCTGCAGGTTGAAGAAACGGTCGTTTGCCGCATTGAGTATGCGCAGACGATAGGCCTTCGGGGCCACGGTGATTGTGGGGTAGGCCGTTCCATTGACGATTGGTGTGTCGTTAAACTGCTCCATACCGGCTGAATTGTTTGGCGTGCCCGGAATTGTTGGTGGTTCACAGAACGGGTCGACCTGGTATTGCCAGGTGGTGGAATCTCCAAGGTCGCAGGTCGAGTCGTAGTACGGGTTAGCGATAGGTCCATACTGCGGAATGGAGGGCGGCCAGAAATAGGGTCCATAAAACCAGCGGCCATAGGGACTGGCACCTGACTGATCGTTGGGGTTCTGGGCCGGCATATAGACATGCTCGTACCACAGGTCGCCTTCTCCACCCCAGCGGGTATAATCCCAGGTCGGATCCTGTGCCGCCATCTGGGTAGCGTCCGGGATGAAGGTCCGGTCCTGGATAACCAGCGGGATTTCGTCGGCGCCGCTTGGAATGAGGCCAGCGGTAATGAGTTTCTGCTCGGTGTTGTCGCGGATCAGATATCCCGCAGCTTCGCCTGCATAGACGTTAAGGCGGGTGATGCCCCAGGCATGGTCATGGTAGAACATCAGCCGCGCGCTCTGCTGATTGGTGTAATAGAAGGTTGTGCAGCCGTCAGCCGCACTGGAACAATTGGGGATGCCGAAGTTAGCTGCCGCAGTTGTAACCATATCCGGGACCTGGCTAACAGCTACGCCCTGGGGCCAACCGGTTTGTTCATTGGCGGGGGTGATCCACTGGTGCGGCGAGCCGTCGCTAATCCAGGGAGTGGTGCCGCCATGCAGATGGATGCTGGCACGGCTATCCGCAAAACACATCATGCGATTTTTATTCGCTTCGCCGCACATGGGGTTGCGAACTTCATCCATAACGGTACCCGATGATCCATCGGAGCCATCATTGCCATCGGACCCATGCCAGAGCCGATGAAGGATGTATCCACCGGAAGAAAAAGCTTTATTCCGCCCGATATGTTTTATCCACAAATGAGATAGCAATATATCGCTTTTACCCGCTTCTTTCTGGGCAACAAATATAGTTTCAGATCCTCCCTGGGTAGAAATGATACAGCAGGGGTGGTATTTTTTATGCAGGCCGATAGCAAGTGATGGCGTCAGCAAATTCCTCCCATCATGAACGTCACGATTTAAATGGTTTTAATTTTATTAGTGATTTGGTATCATTTTTGCTTTCTCTTTTTCGTTAGCCAGTCCCCAAGTATCTTGCCCATTATTGTTTTCATGTCCACACGGATTATAATCCCGGCGCTATGCCTATGAATCTAACAATACTCTGCCTGACAGTACTCTGTCTCTTGCAAGGCCTTATTGGCTGCGCCAAAGTAGGACCCGATTATCTCCAGCCCGACCTGAAGACGCCTTCCGCGTGGCAGGCCCCCATGGATCAGAGCTTGACCAGTGGTCCTGTTGATCAGCAGATCCTGGCCGAATGGTGGACTTTGCTCAAAGATCCCCTGCTGAACAGCATTATTCATCAGGCCATAGCCGGCAATCTTGATCTTGAACAGGCGCGGTCCCGTCTGCTGCAGGCTCGAGCCAATCGCGATATCAGCTCGGCTGGTCTGCTGCCAAGTCTTGATGCCAGCGGCTCCCTCACGAGAAACAGGAGCAGCAGCAATAGCAGCGGCGGCATCGATAGAACCACTTATTCCGTAGGCTTTGATGCTGGATGGGAGCTTGACCTTTTCGGTGGCAGACGGCGCACGGTGGAAGCCGCAGAGGCGAAGGTGGAGGCAAGCAGGGAAGATCTCCGCGATGTCCTGGTTTCGCTGCTTGCGGAAGTGGCACAGAATTATATCGATGTCCGCACCTATCAGACTCGCCTGCAAATCGCCCAGGATAATCTTGTCGCCCAGCAGGAGATTTTTGCACTTACCGAAGCCCGCTATCAAAGTGGCCTGACCAGTGAACTCGCGCTACAGCAGGCAAGATATCTGGTGTCCAGCACCCGCGCTCAGATCCCGGATCTGCAAACTGGTTTGGCAAACGCGGCCAATGCGGTCGCCGTTCTGCTGGGCCGCCCTCCCGGCTCCCTGAACGATCAGCTGAAAGAGAGAGCACCGCTGCCGACTTTGCCGCTCTCAGTCGCTGTTGGCATTCCCGCAGATACGTTGCGGAGTAGACCCGATATCCGCAAGGCTGAACGGTTGCTTGCCGCGCAGACAGCTCAGATTGGAGTAGCCACAGCCGAACTCTATCCCACTTTTCAATTGAGCGGTTCCGTAGGTCTTGATGCCCTGTCAATTGGCAAACTGATCAACTCCGGCAGCGGCAGCTACTCTTTTGGTCCGAGTTTCAGCTGGCCGGTTTTTGATGCCGGAGCGATTCAAGGCAACATCCAGCTCCAGACCTCTTTGCAGCAGGAAGCCCTGGCCGGATATAAAGCTACGGTACTCCTGGCCCTCAAGGAGGTAGAAAATGCCCTGGTTGCCTACGCCCGGGAACAGCAGCGTTATCAGGCTTTGCGTGATTCGGTGGATGCCGCCGAACAGGCATCTGCACTGGCGGAGATGCAGTTTCAGGCGGGGCTTGTTAATTTCACCGAGGTCCTGGACACCAGACGGTCTCTGCTCTCGTTTCAAGACCAGGCAACCCAGAGTAGTGCTGCCATGACCGGAAATCTGATACGACTGTATAAAGCCCTCGGTGGGGGCTGGACATCTTTTGTTGCAGAAACGAATACTTTCAGCGGGAAATAACCACAATGGTATTAAATAACAAACCGAACGTTCAGGACAGCGGCCTCGCCGAAACACTCCGGCTGCATCAACAATCAGGCTCAAAAAAACATCGGAAGCAGCTCTTGGGCTGGTTCGCTCTTTTTCTCCTGCTCGCCGCGGGAGTAGCGATATGGGCAACGCGGGACCCAAGCGGCACAATCCGTTATCGAACCCAGCCTGCCCGCCGTGGCGACATTACTATTAAAGTCACTGCCACCGGTAATCTCCAGCCTACCAACCAGGTGATCATCAGCAGCGAGCTTTCCGGCACGGTCAAGTCGGTCGAGGTCGATTATAATGACCAGATAAAGGTCGGCCAGGTCCTGACTCGACTGGACACCTCGACGTTGTCCGCGCAGGTCCTTCAGTCCCAGGCTGCCCTCGCTTCCTCCCGGGCCAAGGTCCTGCAGACCCAGGCAACTATCACCGAGACCCAGGCCGCCTACGACCGGTTGCTTGAGGTCGGCAGGCTCAGCAGCAATAAGGCCTTGTCAAAAAGTGACATGGATACCGCCAGGGCGGCGCTGGATCGGGCGAAAGCCGACTATGCCGGGACTCTTGCCGCTGTATCTCAGGCGGAGGCTACTCTCAAGTTGAACCAGACGGATCTGGCCAAAACAGAGATTCGTTCGCCGATCAACGGCATCGTTCTGACCCGATCGGTTGAGCCCGGACAGACCGTGGCGGCTTCGCTCCAGGCCCCGGAGCTGTTTTCTCTGGCTGAAAACCTGGCTCAGATGGAGCTGCATGTGGATGTGGATGAGGCGGATGTTGGTCAGATACAGGCCGGGCAAATGGCCACCTTTACCGTTGATGCCTACCCGGATCGCAGCTATCCGGCAGAACTGACCCAGGTCCGTTTCGGAGCAACAACCACCAGTGGTGTGGTGACCTACGAGACCATCCTCACTGTTGATAATTCCGATTTGTCACTGCGGCCCGGGATGACCGCAACCGCTGATATCATCGTGACCAAAAAAAATGACATCCTGCTCGTGCCCAATGCTGCCCTGCGTTTTACGCCGAAGAAAATTGATGCGACGACGAGTGGTGGTGGGAGTATTTTCAGCAAACTTATGCCTCACCCTCCCCGGAGGGCCGATAAACGGAAAGAGGCTGGTGGAGCAGTGGAAAAGAACCAACAGGTATGGATCCTGGCCGGCGATCAGCCGGTGGCAGTTCCGGTGACTATCGGTCTGACCGATGGTACTTCAACCCAGATAGCTGGCGGCAATCTTCAACCCGGCATGGAACTGGTTATTGATGTAGAGAGCAGTAAGCCATGAAGACGCCCTGTACTACAGATGGCGATGAGCCACTTATTGTCCTTAAAGGCGTAACCAAGGTATACGGCACCGGCCCCGCCGCCATGCACGCCCTGCGGGGTATTGACCTGACCATCAGGGCCGGGGAGTTCGTCGCCGTTATGGGGCCGAGCGGTTCCGGTAAGTCTACCTGTATGAACATCCTTGGCTGTCTTGATACTCCCTCCTCGGGGACGTTCCTGTTCGAAGGGATTGCCGTGGGGGAGCTTTCCCGTGATCAGTTGACCCTGCTGCGCCGGCATAGTCTGGGCTTTATCTTTCAGGGATTTAACCTGTTGAATCGAACTTCGGCGCTGGAAAATGTAGAATTGCCTTTGATATATCGCGGCGTCCCTGCTGCCAGGAGGCATACCCTGGCCCTTGCAGCCCTGGCAACCGTGGGCCTGACGGGCTGGGAGCACCATACCCCCGGTGAGTTGTCGGGCGGCCAGCAACAGCGTGTGGCTATTGCCCGCGCCATTGTTACGGAACCAAAGGTGCTGTTGGCTGACGAACCCACCGGCAACCTCGATTCGGGCCGCAGCCGGGAAGTCATGGAGTTGCTGACCGCTTTTAACCGTGATCGCGGACTGACGGTAATCATGGTCACCCATGAACTGGAAATGGCAGCTTATGCCAGCCGCCAGATCAGTTTTATCGATGGGCAGATTGATACCTCTGCACCAGCAGGGAGGACAGCCTGATGCTCTGGGAAACTATTATTTTGGCATTTCGCGAGATACGCCGCAATGTGCTGCGTTCCTCGCTCACCATCCTTGGTATTGTCATCGGCGTCGCCGCTGTCATTACCCTGGTGACTCTCGGTAAAGGTGCCACGGCCCAGGTTACTGCAGAAATTTCAAGTCTTGGCAGTAACATGTTGCAGGTTCGTACCGGGCAGGGGTTTAGAGGTCCCGGTGGGGCAAGTGAAAAGGCCAAGGCCTTCAAACTCGATGATGCCAAAGCTATCGCCCAGCAGATCACCGGCATTGCTGCGGTCGCACCGAACGCTGCAAGCGCGGCTCAGGTTGTTGCCGGCAATACCAACTGGTCGACCAGTATCACCGGCAGCACCGATGCCTTTCTTTTTGTCCGGGCCTGGTCGCTGGCTCTTGGCCGGTCGTTTACCGAGAATGAACAGCGATTCGGCAAGGCGGTGTGCATTCTGGGTGCCACCGTGAAAAAAGAACTTTTCGGCAGCCGAGACCCTCTGGGCGCGTCAATTCGATTCAATGGTATTACCTGCCAGGTCATCGGCGTACTGGAAGCCAAAGGTCAATCCGGCGGCGGCAACGATCAGGACGATTTCGTCCTGATCCCTCTGCACACTCTGCAGAGGAGGATCACCGGCAACACCGATATCAGTGCGATTTATGTTTCCGCAGAGGACGGGGTTTCCACCACTAAAATTAAAGAAGACATTGAGCAACTGCTGCGCGAACGGCGGCATATCAGCAGCGATCAGGATGATGATTTCTTTGTGCGCGACATGCAGGAAATCATGAGCACGCTTACCGGCACAACCCGGATACTCACCACTCTTCTTGGCGCGGTTGCCGCCGTCAGTCTTTTGGTTGGCGGGATAGGGATTATGAATATCATGCTTGTCTCGGTCACGGAAAGGACCCGTGAGATCGGTATCCGTCTGGCCATTGGCGCCATGGAACAGGATGTCCTGCTGCAGTTTCTGGTGGAGTCAGTCGTGCTGTCTTCTTTTGGCGGCCTGTTCGGCATTGCCTTTGGACTTGCCGCCGCCGCTCTTGGTGCCCAGGCCATGCATATGCCGTTTATCTTCAGTCCCGGGATTGTCGCTGTGGCTTTTTTATTCTCCTGCGCGGTCGGAATCATCTTCGGCTTCTTTCCTGCCCGAAAAGCCGCCCGGCTGGATCCGATCGAGGCACTGCGCCATGAATAACCGGAAACCCTGGAGATAGGGGGCCGGAGACTAAATACTTGTTCTTTTATTCTTGTATGAATATATGTTTAGTGACTTAGAAATAATTTTCTTGTGTTTTTTACAAGAAAATTATTTCGTGAAGGAACTTATCCCCGCACAGCACGGGGACTGAAAAGAGTACCCGTCAAGCGAGTACTAAAAAGAGTCCCGCAAAGCTGTTGGGCGGGATTAGTGATCTGATATTAAGCATCTTGTGCTGTTTACAAGAGATTTATTTTGTGAAGGAACTTACACCCCGCAAGGGCGCACTAACAAGAACCCCACCCTTTTAAGCAGATTAAACAACAGGAGAAAAATTTTGGCACAAAAGACCATAATACACAAAGGC